>JANMPL010000301.1:0-3828 GCA_031369845.1 Chloroflexota bacterium | reverse complement strand
CCTCACGCAATACCGCCCTTGGGCTTGTCGTCATCGATGTCGGGAACCCGTTCTTCACCGAGGTGGTCCGAGGGGCCGCGGCCTTCTCGAGGAGCGAGACCACCTCGTCGTCCGATGTCTGGGCGAAGTCCTCGTAGAACTCCCCGATCGAGAAGAACCACGGCGGGGTGTCGACGACCACCACCTCATCGGCCACGTCGCGCATGGCAGCGACACTATCGTCCGGCGCCACGGGAACGGCGAGAATGACGCGGCGCGCACCTCCTCGCCGAAGCGCCTCGATCGCCGCGCATGCCGTGTACCCCGTTGCCAGCCCGTCGTCCACCAGGATCACGACGCGGCCGTCGACTGGGACTGGCGCCCGCTCTCCACGATAGCGGCGAACGCGCCTCGCCAGTTCCTCCCGCTCGCGTGCGGTCGCCGCCTCGAGCTCAATCGGCTCGATGCCCACCTTCTCGACCAGAGCGTCGTTCAGGACGCGGACGCCGCCTTCCGCGATGGCGCCGATCCCGAGCTCCGGCTGCCACGGGCACCCGATCTTCCGAACGACCATGACGTCCAGCGGCACGCCGAGACGGTATGCGACCTCCGCCGCGGGGCGCCAGTGCCATCGGGCGCGAATCCGCGGCGACGGTGGCATCCTCCGGCATCCAAGATCACGACGCCTCGATCCGAATCCGCGCATCGACGATGACGGCCCCGTCCGGGAGCACGATGACCGGGTTGAGGTCCATCTCGGCGATCTCTGGGTGTGCTTCGACCATGGCACTGACCCGGAGGAGCACGTCCTCCAGCGCTCCCACGTCCGACTTGGGCGCTCCGCGGTAGCCATCGAGCAGGGGGAACGTCGCGAGCGATCGGACCATCTCGGCTGCGTCCACGTCGGTGAGCGGTGTGATCCGCGCGGACACGTCCTTGAGGAGCTCCGCCTCCGTGCCTCCGGCCGCACAGGCCACGACTGGGCCGAACAATCGGTCGTGGACGACGCCCACGAGCATCTCGACCCCTGGGGGTGCCATCTGTTGGACGACGAAGCTCGCGATCTCATGGCCCGCGGCGGCGAAGGCTCGGGTGATCTCGCGCGCCGCCGCCTCGACCTCGGCGGGTGCACTGAGCCCGAGTCGAACGCCCTGCAGCTCGGTCTTGTGGATGACGCCTGGGGCGATTCCCTTGAGCGCGACCGGACCATGCAGTTTGCCAGCGGCTTCGGCGGCTTCCTCTGGCGTCCGCGCCAGCATCTGCTCCACGAGCGGCAGGCCGTAGCACCGAAGGAGGGTCCTGACCTCCTGAGGATCGAGCCAACGTGAGGGACCGGCGGCGAGAATGGAAGCCACCACGGCGAAGCCCTCGTCTCGGCGGATGCCGGAAAGCTCGGGGACATTGCCCTCCGGCCTCGCGCGCCATTGGCCGTAGCGGACGGCGCGGGCGAGGGCATGGGCGGCGTTCTCCGGGTACGTGTACGAGGGGATGCTCGTAGGCCCACCCCGAAGCTCCGCCGGTGCGCCGGCGGCGGACATGAAGACGGCCATCACGGGGATCGGCCGTCGTAGTCCTGATACCGCGGTTCGGATCGCCGTGGCGACATCCTCCGCCCGCGTCACGAGTGGTGGCGCGAAGATGACGATCAGCGCGTCGATCCCGGCGTCCTCGCCGATCTCTTCGATGGCTCGGCGGTAGTCGTCGGCGGTGGCCGAGGCGATCATGTCGACCGGGTTGCCGATCCCAGCCGTCGACGGCAGCCACTCGGCCAACCCGGCGTGGGCGGTCTCGGAGAGCGGCGGGACCTCCAGTCCGGCGGCCTCGCAGGCGTCTGCGGCGAGGATTCCGGGGCCGCCGCCGTTCGACAGGATGGCCACTCGCGGACCCGTCGGTAGCGGCTGGTTGGCGAGCAGCGCGGCGATTTCGAAGAGCTCGGCGAGTGTGTCGGTTCGGATCACCCCAGCCTGCCGGAACAGGGCATCGACCGTGACGTCGGATCCCCCGATCAGGGCGCCTGTGTGGGACGACGTCGCGCGGGCGCCGGCGGTCGAGCGGCCGCTCTTGACCACGACGATCGGCTTCGAGCGCGCGACGCGACGGGCGATCCGCGCGAACCGACGGGGATTCCCGAGCGACTCGAGGTACAACAGGATGACATCGGTCGCCTCGTCGCCTTCCCAATAGCAGAGGAAGTCGTTGCCCGACAGATCCGCCTTGTTGCCGACCGACACGAACGTCGACAAACCCAGCCCGAGTCGGTTCGCGTGGTCGATGAGGGCGAGGCCGAGGGCACCGCTCTGGGAGACGAAGCCGACATTCCCGGGCAGAGGGGCGATGGGCGCGAACTGGGCGTTCATGCGCACGCTCGCCGCGGTGTTGGCAACACCCATGCAGTTCGGCCCGATGAGCCGCAGGCCGGAGTCACGGCAGATCGCGACCAACTCCGCCTGTCGCTCGACCCCGGACGGTCCGATCTCCGAGAAGCCGGCACTCACGACGATGAGACCCTTCACCCCCTTGCGGGCGCACTGCCGCGCGACGTCGGCGACCGACTCAGCCGGTACGACGACGATCGCAGCATCAACGGGATCCGGGATATCGAGGATCGAGGCGAAGGCGCGCACGCCCTGAACCGACCGGGCGGCTGGATTCACGGGGTAGACAGGTCCGGCGAAGTCGCCATCGATCAAGTTGTGGAAGAGACCGCCGCCGATCGTCTGGCGCCGACGCGACGCCCCGACGACCGCGATCGAGCTTGGGCACAGCAACGCCCGCACCGCGGCCGCTGCCGCGAGCTCTTCCCGATGCTCGAACCGATCCTGTGCATCTGGTGTCAGCGACGTCGAGATCTCGACCCGAACGACACCAGGCTCACTCCGGATCCGGACGGGCAACCCACTTTCTCGGAAGACCTCGAGCATCGGCCCGTTCTCCGGCAGGACCTCGGCCTCGAAGGTCACGATCCCTGCGCCGTCCGCGATCTCGGCCAACAGCCCCAAAAGATGCGTGCCGACCCCGCGGCCTTGATAGTCGTCCGCAACCGCAATGGCGACCTCGGCCCGGTCGCGGCGGAGCTCGTCATAGCTGGCTTCGCCAACCACGTGGTGGTCCGCTCCCGCGATCGCAAGAAGCGACACGTGGCCACGGGTGAGCGGAAGCGCCCACTGTTGGGCGGCGGCCTCGAGGTTGGGCGCCGCGGTGCCGAACCTGAGGTGGAGTGACCACGCGCTCAGTCGATCGAGGAACGCCCGGATCAATGACTCGTCCGCTGGATACGCCGGCCGGACGTGAACGATCGAGCCGTCCCGCAGGACGACGTCGGTTTCCCGGTTCGGCGAGATCACGACCGCCATAGAGTCTCCGGGCGCCGATACAGGGTCATCGCGGGCCAAACGGGAAGACAGGATCGACCGAGGCAGGCTCGACCCGACTGTCGTCCAGCTCCCACGTCACGTCCGCTCGAACGTGGATGACCCCGGGGACCATGCTCGCCGTCCGCTCGACCATCTCGGCGGTCGAGCGGCGCTCGACCCGCCCGCTGATCGAGACCACGCCGTCCGTGACGATGACCGTGAACAACGCCGGGTCGAGCCAGAGGATGCCGCGGATGACGTCCTCGCGGATCGCCCTAGCCAACTCGTCGTCGGAGCGAACGTAGGCTCGAACGAGATCGGCGCGGGTGACGATCCCGACGAGCCGCCCGTCGTCCACGACAGGCAATCGGTTGAGGCTTCGACCCGTCATGATCGCGGCGGCTTCGTGGATCGATCGACCCGATGTGATCGTGACGGCCGGCGCGGTCATGGCCTCGGCGGCCGTGACGGCCCCCAGCTTGGCGAGCTGGGCTCG
>JANMPL010000293.1:0-5641 GCA_031369845.1 Chloroflexota bacterium | reverse complement strand
GCCTCGCGTGTGGCACCGTCGGCTGTTGCGACAGCTCAACGGGGAAGCACGCGCGCCGCCATCACGAGGAGACCGGCCATCCGGTGATCAGGTCCATCGAGCCTGGCGAGGAGTGGGCCTGGTGCTACGTCGACCAGGCATACCTCACCCTGCGAGAGGCGCGCGCCGGGCGCTGAGCTAGTTCCAGCCGGCGGTCGACCAGCTGCTGCCGGACCACGAGGACCCTGACCAGCTGCTGCCTGACCAGCTGCTGCCTGACCAAGACGACCCGGACCAGCTATTGCCGGACCACGAGGACCCGGACCAGCTGCTGCCGGACCACGAGGAGCCCGTCCACGAGGAACCGGACCAGCTGCTGCCGGACCATGACGAGCCAGACCAGCTGCTGCCGTTCCACGTCCCGCCGGACCAGGAGCTCCCGGCGGCCTCGAGAAGGGCCATTTGACCTGAGTCGAATGGCTTGCCGAAGATGTCGCGCTCGCCCTTGAGGACCACGCCGTCCCGGGTCAGGTGATCCAACCCGCGGGCTCCTTCGAGCGTCCCACCGCCCGGTGCAGGTGCGACGGTCTGCACGTAGATCGGGAGCGGCGAAGAGAGGATGGACTCTAGACGGAGCTCGCCGGACCCGCACACGCCGGCCTTGTAGCAGAGGGGCATGTCGTACGCGCCACTCTTCAGCAGGCGCTTGACCTGGTCGGGTGTCGCGTTCGAGAACTTGTCGAGGATGAGGGCGGCAGCTCCGGACGCGATCGCCGCGGATTCGGAGGTCCCGCTGCCACGCATGAACCGCGCGTCAAGCATCGCTGCGTCGGCGACGTGCGCGTCGATGTAGGAGTTCGGTACTCGCAGGCCCTGGATGTGGGCACCAGGAGCGACGAAGTCAGGGGCTCGGGCGGAGCCGGTTCTCGCGGCGGCCGAGAAGTCGGGCACCGTGTCGTCGGCGAGCGCCGCCGTGCCCATCGAATCCGATGCGCCGACCGCGATGATCCGCTTGTCGAAGGCCGGGTTTGCCAAGGCCGGCGAGGATCCCTTGCCCTGGTAACCGCTGTTGCCGGCGGCAGCCACGACGACGATGCCTGCGTCCCACGCCTGCTCGACCGCAAAGGCGAGCGGGTCCACCCCGTACCACTGTGACGAGTTGGTGCCGTACGAGATGTTCAGGACGCGGATGTTCATGCCGTTGTCGTTGCGGTGCTGGACGACCCAGTCGATCGCCGCGATGACCTGCGAGACGTCGGTGCCACCGTCGGCCGTCGCAACCTTGATGCTCACGATGCGCGCATCCGGTGCCATGCCGCGGTACGCGGACGCGGGCGCCTGACCGTACGGGGCGGTGAGGGCGCTGTCCTTACCGGCGATGAGGCCGGCCATGAATGTGCCGTGTCCGTACGTGTCGAGGTTGGTCAGGTTGGATGCCTGGGACTCCAGCGACAGGTCGGGCCCGTGGATGACCTTGCCGGGAGTATTCAGCCCCTCGACCGGCGAGACGCCGGAGTCGATCAGCGCGACGTCGACGCCCTTGCCGGTGTAGCCAGCGGCCCACCAGGCCTGGGCGCCCGTGTAGTCGGTCGTCAGTGTCATGGAGTTGACGTCGTTTGCGGGGTCGTAGCCAGCGGCGTATACGCCGGTTGTCCCGAGGGCCGTCATGAGGAGAGCAAGGGAGAGGACAACGCTCGCCCGGCGACTGCCGGTGAAGTCCAGGCTCCAGCCGTACGTCGGCGTCATCGGCCGGCCTGTCGCTTCTGGCGTTCCTGCCTCGGCTCGGCCAAGGCTGTTCGCTCGGGCTGCACCATCGAAGTCCACCTTCAGGAGGGCTTGTCGATGCGGCGCCTGGTAACCGGGCGGTCTTGCCGACTGTCGTCGCGAAGATCCCTGGCTTTGCGTCCCCGTCTCTCGGCGGGTTTGCCCTGTTTCAGACCGGATCCTGTGACAGCCAACCTGGCTGCCGACGACCGGACCGTACGGCCTGTGTGCGTTAGACCCCAATGGGCCGAAAGTACCGTTTGGTGCTTCGCCGCATCGCTTGTTGCCGGGGCGAGGCGATCGCCGTCGCGACTTCGCCGGGTCGCCAGCCCGTCGACGTCAGGCGGCGCTGCCCGGAGTACCCAGCGACGAAAGGTCCAGCAGCTCCGATGAGGGAGTGCGCGACCATGCACCCGACCCTCGCGGCAGCGAGAAGAGGCCCTCCAGCTCCTCAGCGGGGAGTGGCCGCCCGAGGTAATACCCCTGGGCCCGACTGCAGCGAAGCTTCCGCAGGCGTTCGAGCTGGAAGGGCTCCTCGACGCCCTCGGCGATGACCGTCAGCCGGAGGGCGCGTCCCATCGACACGATGGCACTCGCGAGCTCCCAGCTGTCGGCGTCGGCCTCGTCGACGGCGACGAAGTCGCGGGCGATCTTGATGGCCGTCGCCGGGAACCGCTGGAGGTAGCTCAATGACGAGTAGCCCGTCCCGAAGTCGTCGATCGCGACACCGAGGCCGAGACCGCGCAGGGCCTCGAGTTTGGCGATCGCATCCTCCGCGTTCTGCAATAGCGTCGTCTCGGTCACCTCGAGGACCACCATGGCGGGGTCGACGCCGGACGATCGGACGATCTCGGCCACCTGGTCCACGAAGTCGGGCTGCTCGAGTTGGCGGCCCGCGACGTTCACGCTGATCTCGAGATCGCGAAGCTCAGGCCAGCGGTCGTGCCAGTCCTTTGCCTGGCGACATGACTGCTCCAGCACCCAGCGGCCGATATCCAGGATCAGATCCGAGCCTTCCGCGACCGGGATGAATTCGCCCGGGTAGACCATCCCGCGCGTCGGGTGCATCCAGCGCACGAGCGACTCAGTGCCGGTGATCCGGCCCGTCGCGACGTCGAAGATCGGCTGGTAATGGAGGACGAAGTCCTCGGCCGCCACGGCTCGCTGGAGCGCCTCGGTAAGCGTGTGCCGGGCCGCAACCGCGGTCGCCATCTCGGGCTCGAAGAACGCGACCCGGTTCTTGCCGCGCGCCTTCGCCGAATACATCGCGACGTCGGCGTTCCGCAACAGCTCGTCGGCCGAGCCGAAACCCGGGTGGCCCGCCGCGACACCAATGCTGACCGGAGCATTCGCAGGCGCGCCCTCCTGATCGGCCCCGGACCCGAACGCCCCAATGAGGCGCTCAGCGACGCGCCTCGCCACCGGCATCTCCGGGGTATCCCAGAGGAGTACCGCGAACTCGTCGCCGCCGATACGGGCGGCAAGGTCCCCGGTCCGCAGCGTCGCCTGGATGCGCTCGCCGACCGACGCGAGGAGCTCGTCGCCGGCGGCATGGCCGAGGGTGTCGTTGACGATCTTGAAGTCGTCGAGGTCGAGGAACAGCACGACCGGGACCAGCCCGGAGGCGTCGGCCGACTCGAGCCGCTGGGCGACGCTTTGAGCGAAGAACGCCCGGTTCGCGAGCCCGGTCAGGGCGTCGTGATAGGCCTTGTGCTGAAGTTCTTCCTGGAGTCGTGACAGGGAGCTGAGCGACTGCTCCAGCTGGCCGTTCTCGAGCGCCACGGCCGTGTGGCTCGCGAGCGTCTGGAATAGCTTGAGATCATCGGGGTCGAATGGGCTCAGATCGCTCAGGCGATTGGCGACGAGGATCGTTCCGACAAGGCGCGACTCCCCAACAAGGGGCGCGTACATCGCATTGCGGAAACGGCGACCGGCCTCATCCGACCCGGGCCCCGGCCCGCCGTGGGCAATGAGGAATGCCCGGCGTTCCGCGACGCACTGCACGAGCTTGGGATCGTCGAGCGTGGTCCCGATCGATTGCATCATGTCGACCGCCTCGCGCGGTCCGACGCTCGTCCGCAGGATGTCCTGACCCTCGACCTGTGGCAGGAGCGAGACCTCCGCGATCTCGGCCCGGAACATCTTGCGAGCGTGGTCGAGCAGGGACACGAGAGCTCGATCCATCTCCGGGCTGCGCTGCAGGATCCGGGTGGACTCGTAAAGCATCTCGAGGCCTTCGTGCTGCTGGCGCTCCGACACGTAGGCCCGGTAAGCGACGAAGACAGCAATGATCGGCACCGCGAAGAGCAGGGCGGCGGCCGGCTCGACGAACAGGACGGTGATCACGAGCAGCGCGAGGCTGGTGTTCGTGAGCGAGACCACCGCACCCATCATCAGCATGCGTGGGATCCGGGCGTGCTGCGGCGCACCCTCGGCGAGGGAGATCGCGGCTGTCACCGCGAACACCCCGACCATGTTCTCGGCCGAGGTCGCCAGGAATGCCGTCGGCCAATCGCGTGGCCCGAAACTCGCCGCGACGCCGTTGAGCAACTGGACGACTCCGACAGTGACCACGGAGCAGAGGAGGAATTGGGCGAGGTTGAAGCCGAGCTTCACCGACCGCTGGCGCCGGTTGATGACGAGCGCCAACCCGGCCCCGATCAGGCGGGCCACGATGAACTCTGCGGGCGCAAAGAAGAAGATTCCGTAGACGACGGGAATCTCGCTCATCGAGAACGAGTGGGCGCTTCGGCCGATGTGGAGGTGGACAACCTTGGCTTCTGTCACATAGAACAAGGCGGCCAGGATCCACCAGGGCAGCGCGACCGGGGCCTTCGCGGGCGGTCCGGCCTTTAGCTCAACCGTCGCGATGGCAAGCGCGATCGCGGCGAGCACAACTGCCAGGGCCCAGACGCGGGCAGTGCCCGTCGTCGATGAGCCAAGCCTTCGCAAACTGTCGCGGACCGCGGCGCGGTCCAGGTGGCGCGCGGTCACGATGGGTCGCTCCGCATGATCAGAAGCGGAACGCCGTGGTTGCCCAGGATGTTGTTTCGGTGGCCCGACGCGGCAGGCATCATGGAGTCACTGTTGTGCTCTATCCCGTTGAGCGTGTGGCCCCGGTCCACAGGTAGTGCCCACGGTGCATTCAGTTGCCCGACGGCACCATGGCCCGAAAGGGTCAGGACCCTGCCTCAGAGCTTGGTCCCGGTGGTAGCATCCGGCTGTGCCTCGCCCAGCCTGGCCGGTCTTCGGCTGCGGCGCGCGCGATGCCGCGCGTCGCGGGTTGCCGAGCGCCGGCTTGACTAGCGGGCTCGCCAGCTCGGAGTGCCGTGCCAGCTCGGAAATGCCATGACTGAGGCGCGTCCGTTTCCACCGGCGGTCGAGGCGTGGCTGGCCGAGGCCGCGGCCGATCCTGAAGCTTTCTGGGGCCGCGCGGCCGAGACGCTCCCGTGGTTCCGCCGTTGGGACCGTGTCTTCGAGCCGGATCCGCCGAGCTTCCGATGGTTCGTCGGCGGCCGGACCAACCTTGCCTTCAACGCCCTCGACCATCACGTCGCGGCCGGCGACGGCGACCGGTTGGCATTGATCGCCATCAACGAGCGAGGGGAGCGGCGCGATCTGACGTACCGCGCCCTGCTCGACGACGTCGAACGGGTTGCCGCCGCCCTGCACGCCCTTGGCATCGGGCGTGGTGACCGCGTCACGCTCTACCTGCCCACCTGCCCGGAGGCGATCGTGTCGATGCTCGCGATCGTCAGGATCGGGGCTATCCATTCCATCGTCTTCGCGGGTTTCGGGCACGGTGCACTTGGCGATCGGATCCGCGCCAGCGGATCCCGGCTCGTCCTGACCGCCGACGTGACCTACCGAAAGGGCAAGGCGACGGAGCTCAAGCCGA
>JANMPL010000290.1:0-2762 GCA_031369845.1 Chloroflexota bacterium | reverse complement strand
TCAGCTGTCCGCACTCTTCGCGCGGACGTCGATGAACACTGCGCCTAGCAGGACGAGCGCCTTGATCGCAAACTGGTAGTCGATCGGGATGCTCATGATCCCCATCCCGATATTGAGCACGCCGAAGAACAGGGCGCCGATGACGGCGCCGGCGACCGTGCCAATACCGCCGTACATCGACGCGCCGCCAACGAACGTCGCCGCGATCACGTCGAGCTCGAAGCCGTAGCCCGCCTTCGGTGTGGCCGAGTTGAAGCGAGCCGCGATGATGAGCCCGCCGAGGGCGGCGAGGGCGCCCATGTTCACGAACGTGAGGAAGACCGTCCGCTTGCTGTTGACGCCCGAAAGCGTCGCGGCCTTGGCATTTCCACCCACCGCGTAGATGCGCCGTCCAATGACAGTCCGCAAGGTGATGAACATGTACACGCCGACCAGGATGAACGCGATGAGGGCCACGATCGGCAGGCCGTTGTAGCCCGAGATCCGGTAGGCCAGGAACATGATCCCGACGGTGATCAGCACGTTACGTAGCACGAACAGGCTGGTCGGCGATACCTGGAAGCCGTATCGGATCTGTTCGCGCCGGGAGCGCAGCCCGATCAGGGCGACCGCCAGGCAGGCCAGAGCACCCACGACCAGGGTCGACAGATGGAGTGCTCCACCGCCGAAGGGCAGAGGGATGGGACCGAGGACGATCTCCTTCGGGCCGAAGGGATCGGGCACCGTCCCGATCACTTCCGGAAGGAAGCCGGAGGCGATCGCCCGGAAGCTCTCGTCGAACGGGCCGATCGGCTGACCGCCGAGCATCCACAGCGTCAAGCCTCGAAACAGGAGCATCCCGGCGAGCGTGACGATGAATGACGGAACGCCGAGGTAGGCGATCCAGAAACCCTGCCAGACGCCGATCCCCGCACCGAGGGCCAACGTGAGGATGACGGCGATGATCGGATCGAGATGCAGGCTCGTCATCATCACGGCTGCAACCGCGCCGGTGAACGCTGCGACCGAGCCGACAGACAGGTCGATATGCCCGATCACGATGACGAGCAGCATCCCCAGGACCATCACCATTATGTAGCCGTTCTGGAGGAAGATGTTCGTCACGTTGAGCGACTTGAGCATCACGCCGCCGGTCGTGAACTGGAACAGGATCAGGCCCAGTACCAGCGCGGCGAGCATCCCGAACTGCCGGACGTTTCCCAAAGCGAGACGGGCGAGGCCGCGGGCTGAGAGGTCGGCGGAAGGGATCGCGGGGGTCTCTATCGGGCTTGGGGTTACGGTCTCTTGCACGCTCACAGCACGACTTCCTCAACACCGGCTCGGGCCATCTGCATGATCGCCTTCAGGATGGTTTCCTGCGAAGCCTCCTTCGCCGGCATTTCCGCGGCGATCCGCCCATATGCCATGACATAGATCCGGTCGGCGATACCGAGCACCTCCGGGAGCTCCGACGAGATGAGGATGATCGCCTTTCCCTCCGCTGCCAACCGGTTGATGATCGTGTAGATCTCGTACTTTGCGCCAACGTCGATACCCCGGGTTGGCTCGTCCAGGATGAGCACGTCCGGGTTGGCGAACAGCCACTTGGACAGGACGACCTTCTGCTGGTTGCCGCCGGACAGGTTCACCGCCAGCTGGCGCACGCTCGGTGTCTTGATACTGAGCCGGTCGCGATACTCGTTGGCGACGGTGATCTCTTTGGGGCCACTGATGACGCCACCATTCGAGACCCCACCCAGGTTAGCGAGCGTGATGTTCGAGCGGACGTCGTTGATCAGGACCAGCCCGTATGTTTTCCGGTCCTCGGTCACATACGCGATCCCATTCCTCACGGCATTCGGGATCGTGCTTACGTCGATCGGCGCGCCATTCTTGGTCACAGTCCCGTCGACGTACTTGCCCCACGATCGGCCGAACACGCTCATCGCGAATTCGGTTCGCCCTGCGCCCATCAGGCCGGCGATTCCAACAACCTCGCCCGCGCGCACGTTGATGCTGACGTCGTCGATGACCATGCGATCGGCGTAGACCGGGTGAGCGACCTTCCAGTGCTTGACCTCGAAGACGACCTCACCGATCTCCGCTTCTCGCGGAGGGAAGCGGTGGGTCAGATCTCGCCCCACCATGCCGCGGATGATGCGGTCCTCGGTCACGCCACCGTCCGCGAGGTCGAGCGACTCGATGACCGCGCCGTCGCGCAGCACCGTGATCGTATCGGCGACCGCCTCGACCTCCTTGAGCTTGTGGGAGATAAGGACGCACGCGATTCCCTGTGATCGAAACTCGCGGAGGAGGCTCAACAACTTCTGGCTGTCGGCTTCATTGAGGCTGGATGTCGGCTCGTCCAGGATGAGAAGGTCGACCTTCTTCGATAGCGCCTTGGCGATCTCGACAAGTTGCTGCTTACCGACCCCGAGGCGCCGGACCAGCGTGTCCGGGCTGTCGGTGAGCCCCACCTTCTTGAGCAGTTCGCGCGCTCGCATATGGGACGGGCCCCACTGGATGATCCCGCGTTCCGTCTGCTCGTTGGCCAGGAAGATGTTTTCAGTGATCGAGAGATGGGGAATGAGTGCAAGTTCCTGGTGGATGATGACGATCCCCACCTGCTCGCTCTCGTGGATGTTGTGGAAGCGGCACTCGTTGCCCTTGTAGACGATCTCCCCGTCGTACGTTCCATACGGGTACACGCCGGAGAGCACCTTCATGAGCGTCGACTTGCCGGCCCCGTTCTCCCCGACGAGGGCATGAATCTCGCCCGGCCG
>JANMPL010000282.1:0-6465 GCA_031369845.1 Chloroflexota bacterium | reverse complement strand
TGCGCGACGCCGGCCGCGAGCACGTCCTCCTCGACCGGCGCGCCACGCTCGGCGGCGGGTGGCAGGATCGCTGGGACGAATTCCGGCTCGTGACCCCAAACTGGGTCACCGCGCTGCCCGGATTCCCCTACGACGAACCCGAGCCAGATGGGTTCATGCGGCGCGACAACGTGGTCGCGCGCGTTCGTCGCTACGCCGAGGTGATCTCCGCGCCCGTCGAGCTGGACACGAGCGTTACCCGCCTGTTGACGCTGACGGGCTCAAGCCGGCGCTTCCGTCTCGAGACGAATCGCGGAACATTCGACGCCGACAATGTCGTGGTCGCCGCAGGCGGGTTTCATTCACCCCGGATTCCGGCAGCCGGCGCAGACCTCCCAAAACGAATCCTCCAGGTCCATACCCACCACTACCGGAACGAGGCAGCGCTGCCGCCGGGCGCGGTCCTCGTCGTCGGCACCGGTCAGTCGGGCGTCCAGCTTGCCGAGGAGCTCCACGCGGGCGGGCGAAGAGTGATCCTGTCGGTCGGGCATGCTGGCCGTGTCCCTCGTCGCTATCGGGGACAGGACATCTTCAAGTGGATGGTGGCGCTGGCGACGCGGGGCAAGCTCCCGACCGTTGACACGCTTCCCGATCCCCGCCTCCGCTTCGCCGGCAACCCCCACCTCTCCGGGCACGGCGGCGGGCACGAGACGAACCTGCGGCGGTTCGCGGCCGACGGGATCCGCCTCGTAGGCCATCTCGACGGCGCCGACGGCGAGCGGGCGCGGTTTGCCCCGGATCTATCGGCCAATCTCCGCTTTGCCGACACGTTCTTCGACGAGCGGATGCGAACCGGCATCGACACCGTGATCGAGATGGCGGGCATCGACGCCACACCGGACGACCGGGAGCCGTTCGACTACGAACCGCCGGAGGTCCCGGAGCTTGACCTCGCGGCCGAGGGCGTCTCGACCGTCCTGTGGACCAGCGGCTACCAGCTCGACTTCGGCTGGATCGACCTGCCGATCTTCGACGAGCAGGGCGCGCCCCGCCACGTGCGGGGCGTGACCGAGGTGCCGGGCCTCACGTTCCTGGGCCTGCCGTGGCAGCTCAACCAGGGATCGGCGACGTTCTTCGGCGTCGCGGCCGATGCGGGGTACCTCGCCGAACGCTGGTGAGTTTCAGCCGACAAACGAAACCGGGGCCGAGGACGCTCGTTGCGCCTCGACCCCGGCTGAACGTGCGATTGGGTTACTTGCTCTTCTTGCCGTGGACCTTGGATCCGCGTTCGGCCTTGGCGGCATCGTGCGCGGCCTTCTTGGCGTCCTTGGCTGCCTGATCCTTCTTCGCCGCCTCACTGACGGCGCCGCCGTGGTTGCAATTCTTGCCGCCCACTGCGTCCTTGTCGTGGGCGACCTTGGCGACGGCCTTGCCGTGCGCGTTCGGGGCGGTGTCGACGGGCACATCCGCGACCGGCTCTACCGCAACGGGCGGGGCCTCGCATACAACGGGCTCCTTGGCCGCGTCCTCGGCGGGCTGTTCCGCGTCCTCGGCGGGCGCTTCGCACGCCGGATCGACGACGACGGCGGGATCGGTGCCGGTCTCCGTGTCGGTCTCGGTCTCGGTGGCGTCCAGGGCCTCGCAGGCATCCTCGGTGTGAGCGACCGTGCTGACGTATCCACCGTGGTTGCAGTTCTTGCCGCCGATGCGCCCACTCTGCGCCGCCTCGGACGTGGAGATCACGCCATCGGCGTTCAGGTCGACGGCCGCCTCGGCCGCTGCCGCGGCAGCTTCATCGGCCACGACCACGTCGTCGCAATCGTCGTCGATACCGTCGCCGTCGAGGTCCTCGAACGTCAGGGTCGTGTCGACGACCACAGGCAGAGGTTCGTCGGCTTGCGGAGTCGCGATCGCCGTGACAAGGGCCGCGGCCGCCACCACGCCGCTGAGCGACAGGGCGAGGAGCAGTGCTCCGCCGCCTGCCAACCAGGTGGAACGCAGTCGTGTGAACATCAGATAATCGCCCCTTCTTCGCCCCGGAATCGATAAGTGCAATCCCGGCGATCGCCGGGCAAGGGAGCTATCCCCTGCCCCAAGTATCGGGGGTAAGGGCAACCACGGCGACCCGTACGTTCTTCTCGCGCGGTTGCCCCTAACCCACCGTCGTACGTGGTACGAACCGACCGGATGGGGTGCAGAACGGGGCAGAACGGTGCGGTGCGGAGGATCAACGGCTTTTCACGGACTGGAGAAATAGCCGCTCACGTCAAGAATGAGATGGGTCGACTTGCCGGCGGGGGCCTTGTAGACAAGGCCAATCCTGGGCGACGCATTGTTGATCCGAACAGTCACGCCATTCGCCCGAATGTCGCCAAGTGGGAAGTTGAGCGTGGACGTCTCCGGGTCGTTCGTCGGGGTGACGGTGATCGACACGTAGCCGGCCGCCGATTGTCCGACGACCGTCAGGTTGCCCGTTAGCGCCCCAGCCGTTACTGGAATGCCCCAATGGGGTCTCACGTCGAGAGCCCGCGCGACGTTCGCCTGGAACGGGCCCGTCCGTCCCGACAGGACGGCGCCGGGGCGGGTGTCCATGATCCGGCCCGGCGTCAGCGGGTAGAACAGCAGCCCCGAGGCGTCGTTGCGGTAGTAGCCGGTCACGTCGAGGATGACATGGGTCGAGCCGCCTGACGCCTTGTACACGATCCACAGCCCGCCGGCCGCGTTGAGCGGGACCGAGACCCCGTTCGCGCGGGTGTCGCCGAATGGGAAGTTCAGAGTCGAGGTCGCCGGGTTGATGACCGAGGTCTTCGTGATCGACAGGTAGCCGGCCTTGGTCTGGCCGACGACGGTCAGGTTGCCGGTGATTGCCGTCGCGTCGTCAGGGATGGTGGGCAGACCCGTGATGTTCAGTTGGCGGGGCATGTTCGCCGCCAAAGGGCCGCTGAGGCCGATGGCGAACCCGGGCCTCGTGTCGAGGGCGCGGACGGGGGTGATCGGCCCATACGTCGCATCCTCGTCACCAGCCAGGAAGTAGCCGGTGATATCGACGATCAGGTGAGTCGTCTTGCCCGCCTGCGCCTTGTAGACCCCGGCCAGCTTGCCGTTGGCCGTAAGCGGGATGGTCAGGTTGTTGGCCCGCGTGTCGCCGAGCGGAAAGTTGATCGTCGAGCTCGTCGGGTTGACGTTCGCGGTCGGCGTGACCGACAGGTAGCCGCCGCCGGTCTGGTTGGCGATCGTCACGTTGCCGGTTACGGCGATCGCTTTGGCCGGGATGCCGAAGGCGCCCGCGACCTGGAACGTCCGCGGCGTGTTCGCCGCGAAGACACCCGCCATGCCAATCTCGTAGGCCGGGCGCGTGTCGAGGACCCGGACGGGTGGGATTGGGACGTACGAGCTACCGCCAGTCTGAAGCTGGGAGACATAGGTCGCCCACGTGCCGTCGGCAGCGGCGTACTGATTCCCCTGCCAGACGGCATTCGGGACCTGCGGGTCCTGGGCGACACCCACGTAGTCGCCCCAGCGGACCCCCTGGTAGAAATCGGCTCCGGGCACCAGGACCTCGGTCGCACTGATCGTGTTGTCGGCATCCGAACGGAGCTGGTACGCGGTCGCGGATGACGGGTAGTCGCCGGGTGCGGCCGACGAGCGGGTCCAGGCGGCGTGCAGCGTACCGTCCAGCGCGAACCCGACGCCCCCGAAGTAGGAGTCCCTGACGTTCTCCGCGATGAGGAAGTCCTGGTTGAGGGTCGGCGGCGTGTCGGCGTCCGCCGCGCTCGTATTGATCTCGGTCACCCGGACGCAATCGCGCATGACCGTATCACCGAGCGGCGTGCAGCCGTGGGTCGAGACGAATGCCAGGCGCCCGCCTTGCCAGACGGCATCGGTCGGCCGGCTGTCAATCTTCTCGGTGACGATGTCGTAGGGATCCGGCCCCGGCTGCTGCGGCGGGGGCGGGTTGACCCACGCTCCGGCCACACCTTCGCTCGTGAGATCGAATTCGGTCGGGATATCCACAGTCCCGGCGGCCACCGAGCCGATGATGTTCATGTAGAACGGAGTCCAGGTGATGCCGCCGTCAACGGACTGCTCCGCGATCACATGGAGACCGGCCGACGTCGCCGGCGTCTGGACCGCGATCCGCGGCGTTGTGAACCACGGGTTGCCGGGCAGCTCCTTGGTGTCGATGTAGCCGTTCGAGCCGCCCTCGGCGAGCAGGTCGACCCACTCGAACACGAGTATGTCGGCGCCGTAGTACTCGTTCCCGGGCTGGCTCATGCAATCGGATTCGAAGCCCGCCGGCATGCGGAACAGGTTCGCCCCGAAGGCGAGCTTGTCGCTCGACGAGCCGAGCGCGGCGAAGTCCGGCAGATAGTTCGGAAACACCCAGTACCAGATCGTGTAGTCGCCGAGCGGGTCGGCGCTGTCCGAGACAGCGAGATCCAGCAGGCCGTAAGGATTGCCATCATTTGCCAGGCAGAGCCAGCTCACATCGGTGACAATCCAGCGGGCGTGGAGGCTGTCGTACATGACCCGCGGGTCGGTGTCCTGGTAGCCCAGAGGCAACTGGAAGAAGTCCAGAAGTGGGATCGATGTTTCCGCCCCGCCGTTGCGCTTCGTGATGCGCAGCGAGACATTCGTGGTTTGGGCGATGTGGTCCGGGCCGACGGCGAGGTAAGGATCCGGCGGGTCGGTCGCGTTGGACGGACCGCTCAACGTCGAGAGCCCCGCGAACCCCAGTCGACCGGCCGGCGGATTCGTCGTCGGGGTGGCTTCGACCGGCAATGGCCCGGGAGTGCCGGCGATGTCATCCGGCGATGCGACGCGCGGAGCGAGCGTAACGGCGCGTCCGGGACGGGCCAGGTTCAGGTTTGTCGTGGAGCGTGGCGTGGCCGAGGGTGCTTCGCCATCTCGCGGGCATTGACCTTGCCTCGAGTGCCGGACGTTGCGAGGGGCTCAGAAGAAGCGCGGTAGCTCGCGGTGGAGGTCGGCGGCGGAGCGGCGGACGCGACCGGCGCGGCCGCGAGTCCGCCGACGAGCAGCGCGCTGAGCGACAGGGTCGCGAGACGACTCGCCTTCGAACTGCGGCGCATCGATCCCTCCAGCCGGTGCGCCGGTTCTCCGCGGCGTCCCTGCAACCCTACCCCATCGGAATTCGCTAACCGTGGCGATGCGAGGTTGTCGCCCGCGAGAGCTCTCGCTCCAGGTCGTCGATACCCACGATGCGTTGGGTGCCGGCCTGGAGGTCCTTGAGCTGGACCTGCCCGTCCGCCAGCTCGTCGCCGAGGATGATCGCGAAGTGGGCGCCCTCCTTGGACGCTGCTTCGAGCTGCCGGCCGAGCTTGCGATGGCCGAGGTCGGCCCGGACGGCCAGCCCTGCTCCTCGCAGATCCGTGGCGACGCGCAATCGCTCGGCGGAGGCCGCCGGATCGGCGCCGACGACCACCGCGACGGGCCCGGGCTCATTCGGCGGGCTGACGCCTTCGGCCGCCAACGCAAGGAGCACGCGATCGAGCCCGACCCCGAACCCGATGCCAGGCGTCGGCCGGCCCCCGAGCAGCTCGACGAGTCCGTCATAGCGCCCACCGCCGCCGAGCGCCGACTGCTGGCCGCCGCCGCTCCGGGGGAAGAACTCGAATGCCGTCCGCGTGTAGTAATCAAGGCCACGGACCAGCCCGGGGTCGAGGACGTAAGTGATCCCCAACGCCTCAAGGTGCGCTCGGACGCCGACGAAATGTTCGGCACACGCGTCGCACAAGCGGTCGGTGATCTTCGGCGCGGCGGCATTCAGCTCGACCATCGCAGGGTCCTTCGAGTCCAGCAGCCGAAGGACGTTCCGCTCCAGGCGGTCGCGCTCGACCGGCGGGAGCCGATCGATGTGCTCCCGGTAGTAGGCCGTCAGCTCGTCGACGTAGGCAGGACGGCAGGCCGCGTCCCCGATCGAGTTGAGCCTGACCTCGACATCAGGCAGCCCAACCTCGCGGTAGAAGCGTAGTGCGAGCTCGATGAGCTCGGCGTCGATCGCCGGGCCCGGATCGCCGATGGCCTCGACGTCGAACTGCCAGAACTCGCGGTAGCGCCCCGCCTGGGGACGGTCGTACCGGAACATTGGCCCGGTCATCGTGAGCTTCACGGGCTGCGGCAGCGTCTGCATCCCGTGCTGGACGTAGGCTCGGACGATCCCCGCCGTGGGCTCCGGGCGGAGCGCCCACGACTCGGATTCCTCGTTCCGAGGGGCGAGCCGGAAGAGCTCCTTCTCAACGACGTCGGTCACCTCGCCGACGCCGCGCTCGAAGACGGCTGTCTGCTCGAACAGCGGCGTCTCGATCTCGCGGTAGCCGTAGCGCTTCGCGAGGTCCGTGGCAACGGTCTCGAGCCGGCGGAACGCGGCCCGTTCGGCGGGCAGGAGGTCGCGGGTCCCGCGTGGAGCCTGGAAGTCCGGCACGCGCCGAAGTCTAGCGGCCGGGCGGGGCGCCGATCGCGCGCAGG
>JANMPL010000276.1:0-2022 GCA_031369845.1 Chloroflexota bacterium | reverse complement strand
AAGGCGGCGACGAACGCGCCGCGCCGGGCCAGCATAGTCACGCGGATCCCGCACGAGAAGGTCGATTGAGATCTCCGGTGCCCGCGATCACCACCGGCTATCGGACGAGGACGACGTTCTCAACGGTCAGTTGATGGCGCTCGGCGCCGCAGTCGCCGACGAAGACGTCGAGGTAGGCCATGATCCGCCAGGTTCCGGCGGGCAATCGAAGGACCGGATCCTCGTACCAGGCGCGATCGAAGCCTTGTCTCGGGTCGTCGGGCGAACCTGCCTTGGCAAACGGAAGGACCGCCGATTCGCCCTTCGCCAACTCGGTCCTGAGACACGGCTGGTCCATTCCGCCGCCCATCAGCCGCTCGCCGCCAACCTCCTCGATCTGGAAGCCGATCGGGTATGCGGCATGGAAGATCGTCTCGGTCGCCCGTGGCCCCAGATAGGTCATGGTCGCGACGGGTTCGATTGCTTCTTCCGACCTGTATGTCGTCCGTGGGGTCGTCAACGCGAGCCTGAAACTGGCGTCCTCAGCGGTCGCCCCAGCCGGGGCACCTGGTCCGGTGCGCGGCGGTTCTGTGCGGAGGACCAGCCCTCCGACGGCCACGAGCACGCCCGCGGCGACCGCTCCGACCGACAATCTCGCCAGCCACCGCCGCCCACTGGCATGTGGGCGTGGCCGATAACCGGTCCCCAGTGCCGCTCGTCGCGAGACGTCACGCCACTCCTCGACCGGGTCCCGCCCCGCGTTCATCGCCCGCTACCAGTCAGCTTCGCCCGGCCCCGGCTGGCGGCTGCCCGGACCGCCCCGGCAGAGATCCCGAGCGCCGCCCCGATCTCATCGGCCGACCAGCCCTCGACCGCCGACAGCAGGATCGCCGTTCGTTCGGCGCGAGTGAGCACGGCGAGTTCCGTCCGGAGGTCGACGAACCGCTCGATTGTCGCTGCGTCGAGCCCCGCCGGCCCCGGTGACGGCGATCCGAGCCGGAGCGCGCGGGCCAGGCGTCGGAAGCGGTCCAGCGCGACCCGCCGAGCGGCGACCAGCAGCCAACCCAGCACGGGCTCGCTCCAGTCGATCGACGATCGTCGGCCCCACAGCCGGACGAACGCCTCCTGGGCGACATCGTCGGCCTCGGCCAGGTCGTTCGTCATGGCGAGCGCGAATCGGTACACGGGTGTCCACAGCTCCTCGGCGGCGCGCTGGAACGCGTCGTCTGGTGACGGGTCGGGTCCGGTCATCTACCCGGTACACGCTCGAGGGCGCCGAAAAGCACGATCGCCAGGTCGAATCACATCCGGAAGACGCCGAAACGCGTCTCCGGAATCGGCGCGTGGAGGGCGGCCTCGATGCCGAGAGCAAGGACCTGGCGCGTCTCGAGCGGATCGATGACGCCGTCGTCCCACAGCCGCGCCGTCGCGAAGTACGGATTGCCCTCGCGCTCGTACGTCTCGAGAATGGGCGCCTCGAAGGCATCGCGAGCGGCGTCGTCGGCCAGATCGCCGCTGACCGTCGACAGGACGCGGGCTGCCTGCTGACCGCCCATGACGCTGATCCGGGCGTTCGGCCAGGTCCACAGGAACCGCGGCTGGTAGGCGCGACCGGCCATGGCGTAGTTCCCGGCGCCGAAGCTGCCGCCGATGATCACGGTGAACTTGGGGACTTCAGCGCATGCGACCGCGGTCACCATCTTCGCGCCGTCCTTGGCGATGCCGCCGGCCTCGTACTCGCGGCCGACCATGAAGCCGGTGACGTTCTGCAGGAAGACGAGCGGGATCTTCCGCTGGGCGGCAAGCTCGATGAAGTGGGCACCCTTGAGCGCCGACGCGCTGAACAGAATTCCGTCGTTGGCGATGATCCCGACGGGATAGCCCTCGATGTGGGCGAACCCTGTGACGAGCGTCTCGCCGTAGCGCGGCTTGAAGTCGTGGAACCGGCTGCCGTCGACGAGGCGAGCGATGATCTCGCGGACCTCGACGGGGCGGCGGGCGTCCGCCGAGACCGCCCCATACAGCCCCGCCGGGTCGACCATC
>JANMPL010000263.1:0-6270 GCA_031369845.1 Chloroflexota bacterium | reverse complement strand
GGTCGTCAACATCGAGAAGGCCCGACGGATGCTCCGCTGGACTCCGCAGGTGACCCTCGAGTCCGGCCTCAAGCGCACAGCCGAGTGGTTCGTCGCCTCACCGTTCGCCGACCCTGACGTCCTCGCGAGCCTGCCTGCCGCACCCGACATGTTGACGGCCGCCGAGTCGAACTGATCGGGGCCGACGCGGCCACCTGGCCGATCAGTCGCGCGCCGGGTCGCCCGAAGCCGGAGCCTGCGCGTCGATTTCGGCGCCCGGCGGCGCCATCGCAAGCGAGTCCCGCAACACGACGAGGGAGACGCCGCCGGCGATGGCTGCCGGCAGGATCGTGAACGCGTGCGCCAGAAGGGCCACGGCAAACGCGGGAGAGCTCGCAACGCCCATCGCCTGCGCGGCGGCGGCCGCCGCAAGCTCGTACGTACCGAGGTAGCCCGGAGCGGACGGGACCGCGGTGCTGAGGACGGCCGCGGCAGAGATCAGGGCTGCCGCTCCAGGGCTGATGTCGATGTTGATCGACGACGAGACCAGCCACACGAGAAGCGCGTCGAACGGCCAGGCCAGGAATGACAGTGTGGCCGCTCCGGCGACGGCGCGACGACTGTGGGATCCACCGACGCCTCCACTGAAACGGTAGGCGAGCCGGAGAATGGTTGCAGCGCCCGGCAGGCGAAAGGATGAGGACGCTCCAGCGGAGGGGTCGAAGCGATCGCTGATGGTGATGACGGCCCGCGGCAGGCCCGCGGTCGCCACCACTAGAGCGACAAGGCCGAAGACCGCAGCCAGCCCGGCCGCTCCGAGGATCCACGGCGGTGCGCCGATGGACAGTGCGACGATGAGCGCGAACATCGCGAGGGCGGCGACGTCGAGGATCCGTTCGAGGACGACGGTCCCGAACACGGCGACCGAGTCGAGACCCTCTCTGCGCGACAGCAGATACGTTCGCACGACCTCGCCGAGTCGAGCCGGGAGCGCCACGTTGCCCAGGTATCCGATGAGAAGGACCGGAAGGATTCGGCGCGCCGCGACACGCCGGCCGTCTCGCCGCATCGGCAGCAGGAGCTGCCACCGAACCGTCCGCAGGTAGACCTGAACCGAGGCTGCCACGAGCGCGAGCAGGAGGTACCGGACGTCTGCATCCGCCAACCGCTGGCCGACGGTCGCGAGGTCGACGTTTCGGACGGCGATCCACAATGCCGCGGCGCTTATGCCGATCCCGAGAAGCGTGAGCCAGATTCGGCCGAACGGGCTCGACGGCAGGGGACGCATCTCGGCAACCCTACATCCCGCGCCTGATGCCGATCCCGCTCCCCTCGACTAGACTCCGTCGGACGTGACGATCGATTCGAGGGGACCGCGACCGTACACGCCGCGCCCGTCGCGTTCGCCGGCGATCGCGGCGTTCTTGTCGTTCATCTGGCCGGGACTTGGCCAGTGGTATGCGGGCCGGCCGCGGGCCGCGGTGCTGTTCGCGGTTCCGATCGCAGCGATCCTGCTCTTGCTGCTCATCTGGCTGGCGGGTGGCGTGGAGCGCGCCGTCGTCGACCTGCTCCTGCCCTCGGTGGCAGTCACGTTCATCGTCCTCATCCTCGCCGAGGGTGCGTGGCGAATCGCGGCCCTCGTCCACGCCGCCTGGCTGACGGGCGGTGGCAACCGCGCCTTCCGCCGGCCTGAGGTCGGGGGGGCGGTCGCCGCGTTGACACTGGTCGTCGTCGTGACCCACATCTGGGCCGCATCCGTCGCCTGGTCGCTGTATCGGGCATCCGATCGGGTGTTCGACCCTGGCCCCGGGCCGGTCGCCTCCGGCGCGCCTGCCCCGAGCGACGGATTCCTGGCAACGCCGCAGGCGACTCCCGAGACTGTGGATTCGAGGATCAACATGCTGCTGACGGGGATCGATTCGTCGGAGCGGCGGGAGCATGCCCTGACCGACACCCTCATCGTCGTCAGCGTCGACCCGCTGACCCACGACGTCGCGATGTTCAGCTTTCCACGGGACATCGCCCGGTTCCCGCAGCCGGACGGGAGCATCTACAAGGGCAAGATCAACTCGCTCTTGACATATGCCGACAACCACCCCAAGGAGTACCCCGACGGCGGCCTGCCGACCCTGATTAGCGAGCTCGGCTACCTCCTCGGCGTTCCGATCCACTACTACGCTGCCGTCGACCTCGATGGGTTCCGCAAGCTGATCGACGCCGTTGGCGGCGTGACAATCGACAACCCGAAGGCGATCAACGATCCGAGCTACGGCGGCTGGCTCGACGGCCACGTCGGCTTCAGGCTGTCAAAGGGGGTCCACCACCTCGACGGCGAGAACGCCCTCGCCTACGCCCGATCGCGCAAGGGAGCCGGCGACAACGACTTCACCCGGGCCCGGCGCCAGCAGCAGCTCCTCGTCGCCCTCCGGGCCCGCCTGACCGATCCGACGCTGCTCCCCCAGCTGCCGGCGATCATCGAGGCCGGATCGAACACCGTCCGAACGAACTTCCCGCGCGATCGCCTGCAGGAGATGCTCGCGGTCGGCCGGGCGATCGAGAGCGACGACGGGATCACGCGGGTCGTTCTCGGGCCGCCGTACGCGAAGAATCCCCCCGCCGGCACGCCCGGCGGCTACCAGCTGATCATCGACATGGACCGCCTCGCGAAGCTCTCGATCAAGTTGTTCGGGGCCGACAGCCGGTACGCGACCGCGACCCCGTGAGGCGGCCCTGCGAGAGCCCTCGCGAGTGACGTCGTCCGGAGGCCTGGTCTCTGCGAAGGCCCGATGGATCGTCTCGAATCGCATCGACGGCCCGATCCTGCTCGACATTGCCGTGCTGGCAACGTTCCCGATCGTCCGAACACTTGGCAACGACCTGCTGACTGGGACTTGGACCGTCGCGGTGTTGCTCCTCGCAATGCGCTGGCCGGCGTCCGGCCTGGGGCTCGCAGCCGCCGTCATGGTCTTCCCGCAATCGACGAGGATTGGCCTCGACCCGAGCGTTGCGCTCATCGCGGCGAGCGCGATCGGATTGGCACTCGACCTGGCGCTGCATGGTCATCCAGGCGAGCCGATGCGCCACCGGATGGCGATTGTCGTCGGGGGAGTGACCGCCCTTGCGGCCGCAACTGGGGTGGCGCTTGTGCGCTCGCTCGTCAGGCTCGACCCCGACGCCGCTGTGGAGGCCACTCGTCGCTGGATCGAGTTTGGCGCAAGCCTCGCACTCTTCCTGATGCTGCTCCGCGTGTTCTCGATGGGATCGACACGCCCCTTTGTCGTCGGTTTGATCGGGATTTCCGCTGCAGTTGCCGTCAGCCTGCTCGAGCTGCTCGCGCCGGGCCTGCTGCCGTCGATCGGGATGGCCTGGATTGTCCCTGGAGCGGAAGAATCGAGTCGGGCGACCGGCCCGTTCGTCAGCCCGAACCGGCTCGGGATCATCGCCAGCATCCTCGGGATCGCGGGCGTGTGTCAGGCGCGAACGTCGGACAGATGGCGCTGGCTCTGGGTGGCCGTCGCCGTCTTGTCCACGATCGTCCTGATCGCCAGCTTCAGTCGAAGTGCGCTGCTCGGCATTGCCGTGGCCGGAGCGGCCGTCCTGGTCACGCGGTCGCGCCGCGCCGCCGCCCGATATGTCGTTGCGGTCATGGTCGCCGCCGTCCTCCTGGTCCCGATCTTCGTCGCGGCGAGGCTCGCCGGCTCGGGCGGAACGCTCGAGATCCTGCTCGGCAACGACCAGGGCCGGTTCGATGCGTGGTTGGCGGGCATCAGGATGATTCAGGCCGAGCCGATCTTCGGTAATGGGTTCCATTCCTTTCGGGTCCTCGGCGAGAGCTATGGGGCCACGGACGGGCTCCGGACCGCCCACAACGAGCTCATCGGCCTGTGGGCAGAGAGTGGGATCGTGGCGCTCGTGGCGTTAGTGGTCACCGCTGGCGGGATCGTCGCCACTGCCGTCGAACGACGAACCGATCCCTGGGCGATGGCGTCGATCGCGGTGCTGACCCTCTTCCTGGTCGCCACATCCTTCAACATCCAATCCAAACAGCTGGCCGTCATGGGCCCGGTCTGGCTCGCCATTGCCTACGGGATCGCTCGGCCGCTTGGTGCTGCCCCCATCGAGCGCTCGCCTCCACCTCGGCAAGCATGACGGCCTGGCATGCACAAGCGGCCTGACGCGCCCAAGTACGACGACAATCTCAGGCCAAAATGGAGTCTTTGATGGCCCGGAGTCGACGATGCCGCAAGATCCCGTAAGCGCGGCAAGGCGCGGCGAGCGGCGCCTTGGGGAAGGGCATCCGGCATTGGCCGGAACACACCTCGCCTCGTATCTCGGCAACCTCGAGGCGCGCCCTGACGACTCGCCCCGAGTCGACCGCCTGCTCTTGCGCCTCGACAGGGTGGTAGATCTTCGGCCGCCCAAGGATTTCGTAGTCCTAGGCTGTGGCCCGCGACCGCAGCTCATCAAGACTCTCATTGCGAGGGGTCATCGAGTTGTCGGGGTCGAGCCCGTGCCATCCTTCGTGGATGCGGCGAACGAGTACCTGGCCGGGGCAACCGAGGTTCGCCCCGGCGCTGCGGAGGCACTTCCCGTGGAGTCCTCCAGCCAGGACATCATTCTCTGTGAGAGCGTGCTCGAACACGTTGACTCGCCACGGGCCGCCCTCGGTGAGATGTATCGGGCGCTTCGGCCCGGCGGGATTGCCTACCTCGTCACCACGAACCGGCTACAGGTCAACGTGCGAGGACGGAACGGTGAGTTCAACGTTCCGTTCTTCAACTGGTTTCCACGCCTCGTGCGCGAGTCATACGTATTCCGTCACCTGCACCACGAGCCCGACCTCGCCAACTACAGTCTTCGGCCGGCCGTGCACCGGTTCACGTTCGCCCAGCTGTGTGAGCTCGGTCGTGACAGCGGCTTCGGGCAGTTCTACTCGCTCGTGGACCTCCTGAGCCCACGCGACCCGAGTATCGCAAGAGGATCGCAGCGGCGGTGGATCCTTGGGCCGATCCAACGTAGCCCTTGGCTGCGGGCGCTGGCTCTGACCCAGGTCGGACACACTATCGTGATGCTCAAGCGGCCTAGCGCGCCGTAGCGGCGGCAGCTCGTTGACCGCTTGCGGAGTCCGGCGACCATAAGCAAGGTCAGCTATTCGGTTCGTCCTTGGCCTTCGCTAGCGGGCCCGCGTCCCAGGGCTGTGAATTCGGATGCGCGTGGCGCCGGCCTGATGGTGCGGGATCCCTGGCCGTGTACCCGCCTCGGGGTTGATGTCGAATCGGGACCGGCCGAAGGTGGATGGCGGAACCGGCCGCGACCCAGAACGGGACAGCCGCTTCGAGGTAATACAGCTGCGCGTTGAATTGGGTTGCAACGCAGAAGGCCGCGAGTGCCGCGGCAAGCCCCGCACGATGGGGATCCCTGGCTCCCTTCAGGGACCACGCGACACCGCCGATGAACAGCAGGAATGCCGCCCCACCGGGGACACCAGTTTCGGCGAAAAAGCGGATGTAGTCGCTATGAGGGGTGTTCAGCTCCCTGGGTCCGCCATACCTCCGGCGAACCTCAGGATATCGACCGAAGCCGACGCCCGTAATGGGCTTCTCGATCGCCATCTTCAAACCGGCCGTCCATGCCTGGACCCGCAGTCGGTCACTGTTCGCCTGCGCCGCGGCGACTTGGGGGTCTCGATTTCCTTCCACCCTGCCCGAACTGGTATCGAGCCGATTGGCGATCAGGATCGGCCCTAGGATGACCGCCCCCGCGATCAAAGCGACGGCCACCAGCACCGCTGCCCGACGGCCGAGCAGGTAAAGGCCGAGGACGACGGCTATTCCGACGCCGAGCGCCGCTGACCGACTGAACGTGAAGTACAAGGCCGGGAGACACGCACCTGCCATCAGGAGCGACAACACCAGATCGCGAGGACTCTCGCGTCCTGCTGCTCGGATCGAAAAGTATGCGAACGACATCGCGGCCACGATGCCAAGGACGTTTGCTCCGTGCGTGGACCCGGTCGCCCGCCCAACGCCGCCCTGCCGAACTAGCCAATCGAGCGGGCCGTCGTGGAAGAGACCAGGCAGAGCGACGGCGAGCGCGGCGATCGCCGAGATCGCGACGCCTACTCCAAAGACAAAGATCGGCGCTCGGCGCGCGGCTTGGGGCTCACTAGCCACAAGCAGGCAGGCGATGAGGCCCGTAATCAGAATCGCCCAATCGGGGACAGCCCTGGGGGCTGACACGTCCCGCGCGAGAACCCAAAGAAGATTCGCAAGCGTGATGAGGCCGAATCCG
>JANMPL010000099.1:0-14139 GCA_031369845.1 Chloroflexota bacterium | reverse complement strand
GGTTGACCCGGACGTCGAGGGGACCGTCGGGCCATGACCAGGCCGATCGATCTGGTCGCCGATGTCGGCGACGTCCTCGTCACGGAGGAGGCGATCCAGGCGAAGATCGCCGAGCTCGGTCGCCGCATCGGCGAGGACTATGCCGACCGGCCGCTGACGCTGGTGTCCGTGCTGAAGGGTTCCCTGCCGTTCATGGCCGACCTGATGCGGGCAATCCCGGTCCCGGTCCGCATCGACCTCATGGAGGTCTCTTCCTACGGCGGCACCGCGACCGAATCATCGGGCCTCGTCCGCATCCTCAAGGACCTGTCGGCCAGCATCGAGGGTGAGGACGTCCTCATCGTCGAGGACATCATCGACACCGGCCTGACGCTCAACTATCTCCTGCGCTATTTGCGCGGCAAGAACCCCCGCTCGCTCCGGATCTGCACGCTGCTCGACAAGCCCGCCCGACGCCTCGTCGACATCGACGTCGACTACATCGGCTTCACGATCCCGGATCAATTCGTCGTCGGCTACGGCCTCGACTACCGCGAGTTCTACCGGAACCTTCGCTTCGTGGGCGTGCTCCGCCCCGAGGTGTACACGGCCGGCGACTGAGATGCACCGACGCCCCCTCGGTCGCGGTCGGCGGCTGGCCGCGCTCGCCGCGGCGGTCATCATCCTCGGCTGCCTCCTGCCTTGGGCCCAGGTCGGCGGTGGCACTGATCTGCCGCTCCGGTCCGAGAACGCGTTCGTCGGTGGGGGCATCCTCGTCTTCTTCGCCGCTCTTGCGACGATCGCCCTCTTCACCCTGCCGTACGCGACGGAACGGCCCGTCGCGATCGATCGGGCGCTGAGCTACGTTGCTCTCGTTATCGTTGGCTGGATTGGACTCGCGGTCCGGGTCGTGGAGCTCGTGGCGGTCAACGTCACGATCGAGTCGATCCTGCCCCAGCGGGCCCCCGGGCTCTGGCTCACCGCGCTCGGTTTGATCGTGCTGAGTCGCGCCACGTATGAAATCGCCCGGGAGCCGGCCTACCGCTGAGTTGGCCGGACGCGGCGGGCTCTGGGCCTTACCCGCCGCTCGCGGGCAGGACGCGGAAATACCAGCCCATCTCAGAGCCGTCGGCCAGCGTCGCGACCAGCCGGTAGGTGCCTTCGGCCAGGGGCCGGCCGTCGGTCGTCCGGACGATGCGTCCGCCCGACGCGCCATCGGTCAGGTCCGTCCGATCGACGACGCCGATCGGTGTTGCCACCGGATCGATCTGTTCGATGGCGAGGCGCTGGATCGGCCGATCCCGCCCGAGATCCACGCCCGCGAGGCTGACGTCAGACGTCGCGATCGACGAGCACGGCCCGTTGGGCCGATCGCTCTCGGCGAGCCACAGCTCCATGAGTCCGCAGCGCTGCGATGGCGGCTGATCCATCGCCAGCCACGTGCCTCCGGAGCTGCCGAAGACGAGCTGGCTCTCGAGGAGCGTCACCGGCACGTCTTCGGGGGCCGGCGTCGCAGCCCCGACGGCGGGCTCCGGCGTCGCCTGGCCGGGTGGGACCTGACCGGCCAGGGCCTCCCGGACGAGCAGCCCAATCCGGCGAATCGTGGCCCCGGGGTCGACGAGCAGGTCCATTCGGTAGACGCCCGGCGCCCAGCTGGCGACGACGTAGGGATCCGCATCGTTCGGGGAAAGCAGGCCGTAGACATGGAACGTGTTGACCGGCCACGGCGGGGGCAGCTCGCGGAGGGCCATTCGGACGGGCGCCCCCGCGCTCGGGAATTGCCACAATCGGGCGTCCAGAATCCGGCTTTCGGTTGGCGTGTTGAGGCCGAGCACCATGAGGAGGTCGGCCGCGCCCACATCGATGAGCTGGCCAGCGCCGGGCGGCGGGCGTGCGGGCGGTTGCTCGGGCGGCCCCGACTCGTCGGGATTGGTGGCGGTTGAGTCGATGGCGAGCGGTCCGCTCAGTCCGAATTTGTAGACGTACGCGGTCGGCCAGATCTCCCAGCGCGGGGTCACGGCGTACCGGCCGAACAGCGCCGGGTCGTAGATCCGGGCGCCGTCCGGGCGGGCGGTCTCGGCCGGCCGGATCGAGGGCGCGGCCGCGCTCGCGACGGGACTGGGGCTGGCAACCGCCATCGTCGGGGGAGGTGTCTCGCCCCACGGCTTGATGATGAGGATCACGAGGATCGCCAAGACGAGGATCGTGGCCACGTGGACGCGTTGTGCGTCAGCCGGGCGGCCGAGCCGGAAGACCGGGATCTCCTCGAACTCTGGACGCTGCTCCGTCATTTGGCAGACCTCGCCGGGCTGTCAGTCCTCGCCGAGGTATGCCTTCCGCACGGCCTCGTTCTTGCGCAACGACGCGGCATCCTGGGTGAGGACGATCTCGCCTGTCTGGAGAATGTAGCCCCGGTTCGCAATGGCGAGCGCCATCAGCGCGTTCTGCTCGACGAGGAGGACCGTCGTCCCCTCGCTGTTGATCGTCTTGATGATGTCGAAGATCTGTTCGACGAGGATCGGGGCAAGGCCCATCGACGGCTCGTCGAGGAGCAGGACACGCGGCTTTGCCATCAGGGCCCGCCCGATGGCGAGCATTTGCTGCTCGCCGCCCGACAGCGTCCCGGCTCTCTGGGCCGAGCGTTCCTTGAGGCGGGGGAACAACGTATACACGTGGTCGGCGTCTGCGGCGATCTTGACCGCCCCATCGCGGCGCGAGAACGCGCCCATGTCCAGGTTCTCCTGGACCGTCATCCGGGCGAAGACCCGGCGTCCCTCGGGGCTCTGGCAGACGCCGAGCTCGACGATCTGGTGCGGTCGCAGCTGGTCGATGCGCTTGCCCTCGAGGGTGATCGTGCCTTCGCGCGGCTTGAGGATCCCCGAGATCGTCCGGAGCGTCGTCGACTTCCCGGCACCGTTCGAGCCGATGAGGGTCACGATCTCGCCCTCCTCGACGGAGATGGAGACCCCGCGCAGGGCGTGGATCGCCCCGTAATAGGTGTGGACGTCGGTGAGTTCGAGGAGCGCCATCTAGGTGTCCGCCGCGCCACGACCGAGATAGGCCTCGATCACCTTCGGGTTGCGGCGGACATCGGTCGGCGTGCCCTCCGCGATGACGGTCCCGTAGTCGAGCACCGTCACCCGATCGCTGATCCCCATCACCACTCGCATGTCGTGTTCGATCAGCAGCACGGTCAGGCCCAGGTCGGCTCGGAGGCGCCGGATGAAGGTCGTCATGTCGCGCGTTTCGCTCGCGTTCATCCCGGCCGTCGGCTCGTCGAGGAGCAGGAGTTTCGGCTTCGTCGCGAGGGCGCGGGCGATCTCCAGGCGACGCTGATCGCCGTACGGCAGGCTACGGGCCCAGGCATGCGCCCGGTCCTCGAGGTTGACCAGCCGGAGGAGGTCCATCGACGACTCGCGGTTTTCGGCCTCCTCACGGAGCATCCCGGGGGTCCGCAGGGCCGCGTCCCACCAGCGGCTCTTCAGGTGGACGTTGGCTCCCAGTCGGACGTTGTCGAGGGCGGTCATCGTGCCGAAGAGCCGGATGTTCTGGAACGTCCGGCCGATCCCGAGCGCCGCAACCTCGTGAGGCGGGAGCGAGCGCAGCCCGTTCCGGCGCTTCATGACGATCGGCCGCCCATCGAATTCGATCTCGCCCGACGTCGGCGTGTAGAAGCCCGTGATCATGTTGAAGAAGGTCGTCTTGCCCGCGCCGTTCGGACCGATCAGCGAGACGATCGAGCCTCGCGGGATGTCGAAGTCGACGTTGTTGACCGCGACCAGTCCGCCGAAGCGCTTCGTCACCCCGCGCGAGCGGACGAGCACGTCGCCGTCGCTCGCGGGCGGGCCAACGGTGTTGGCGGCCGTCTGGCCGCTGGGATTGCCGAGGCTCACAGGTCTCGTTCCTCGTCGATGGTCTCTGGCGAGCGCGCGTCGGGGCCGGTCTCGTCCTGGCCCGGCGGCGGACCGGTGTTGTCGAGGACGGCGCTCGGGTCGGCCTCGATGGCCGCCTCGGTTTCGGCTTGAATGTCGACCGCACCAATCGCGTCGACCTTGGCCTCGACGTCCGCCTGGGTATGGGCGGCGAGCTCCGCGGCACGTTGCCGGTTCGGCAGGAAACCCTCCGGCCGGAACCGCATCATCGCGACGAGGATGAGACCGAAGAGCAGGAAGTTGAACTGGGCCGGGTTCGGGAAGCTCGGCGCGATCTGTTGGACCTGCTGGCCCACATAGGGCAGCAACGTCTTGTCGACATAGGTCAGCGCGACAGCCCCGAGGAGGACGCCCCAGATGTTCCCGATGCCGCCCAGGATGACCATGATCAGCACAAGGATCGACGTCGAGAACGTGAAGAAGTCGGACGTGGTGGCCCCCAGGTAGGACGCCTGGAGCGACCCAGCCACCCCGGCGAAGCTCGCTCCAAGGGCAAATGCGAGGAGCTTGGTTCGGAGCGTGTTGACGCCCATCATCTCGGCCGCGAGCTCGTCCTCCCGGATGGCCATCCAGGCTCGCCCGATCCGCGATCGCTCGAGATTGCGGGCGATCAGGATCGCGAACAGGAGCAGGAACATGCCGAGATAGACCGGCGCGTAGCCGGCGCTGGCGTTGAACGTGACGTTGGCAAATGGCAGGTAGGGTGCGTCGATCGGGTTGATGCCGAGCGAACCGCCGGTCAGGTTCAGGTGCTGGGCGCCGATCGAGATCGGGCCGAGGCTGAAGGCGAACGTGACGTCCGACAGGTTCCGGAACACGACCGGGACGATCTCGCCGAAGCCCAGGGTGACGATCGCGAGGTAGTCGCCTCGGAGGCGGAGCGTTGGGGCGCCAAGCAGGGCGCCGAACGTGCCCGCGACGATGATCGCAAGCGGGACGATGATCCAGAACGGCAGGTGAATCCCGGGGAACCCCTCCGGGACGTTGGCGAGGAAGACGACGCTGATGCTGCCCCAGTGGGGCGAGGCGAGGAACGCGGCCGTGTAGGCGCCGAGGGCGTAGAACGCCACGTAGCCCAAGTCGAGCAGCCCGGCGAATCCCGCCACGATGTTCAGGCCGATCGCCATGATCCCGAAGATCATCATGAGGGTGACGGTCGTGTCGTCGGGAAGCGGTAGGGGGAAGACGTTCCGGCTGAACGCCGCCAGGAACGCGCTGTTCAGGATCGGGTACGTGACCAGGATGACCGTCATGATCGTCAGGGCGATTGTCCGCCGGCGGTGGAGCCGGAGCTCGCGGCGGTACGTGTCCGGAATGCCGAAGATCACGGCGCCGACGTGGCTCAGCCAGCCGCCGATCCCGTGCCCATACGGGTCCTCGTCCTTGACCACGAGCGTCGTCACGCCCGGTCCGCCAGCTGCTGGCCGAGGAGGCCCGTCGGCTTGAACACGAGAACGGCGATCAGGACGGCGAACACGATCGCGTTCGTCCAGTTCGCCGACAGGAACCGGTCACTGAAGGCGTTGATCTGGCCGAGGACGAGGGCGCCGACGACCGCGCCCGACAGGTTGCCGATCCCGCCCAGGACGGCCGAGGTGAACGCGTTCAGGCCGAACCTGAAGCCGAGGTTGTAGACGGTCACGTTGTTGTAGAGGATCTGGACGACACCCGCAGCGCCCGCCAGCGCGCCACCGATCAAGAACGTCAGCGCAATCGTCCGGTTGACGTCGACGCCCATCAGCCCGGCCGTGTCCGGGTCCTGGGCGGTGGCCCGCATCGCCCGGCCCTGCCGGGTCTTGTCGACGAACCACGTCAGGGCGATGAGCAGCGGGATCGTTACCATCGCGACGAACGCCTGCTGGAACGTCACCGCGATCGTCGTGATCCCGAAAGCCGACAGCAGGTTGGTCGTCGGGAACAGGTTGTCGATGCTCTTGTTGGCCGGGCCGGCGATCAGGTTGGCAATGTTCTGGAGGACGAAGCTCACGCCGATCGCGGAGATCAACGGGGCTAGTTTCGGAGCGTGTCGCAACGGCCGGTAGGCGATTCGCTCGATCGCCACGTTGATCGCGGCCGATACGATCATCGTTACCGCAATCACGAGCAGGATCACGCCGACCAGCTCGAGCACGGGGGTCGCCGCCGACAGCCTGAAGACGGTTGCGATCAGGAACAGGGCGATCATCGAGCTGATCATGAACAGATCGCCGTGGGCGAAGTTGATCAGTTCGATGATGCCGTAGACGAGGGTATAGCCGAGCGCCACGAGGGCGAAAATGAGGCCGTTCGAGAGGCCGATGATGAATGTCTGGATGACTTGGTCCATGTCGCTCCAGAAGGGCTGTCAGTAGCGGATCGCTTTCGGGGCGGGCCAGTGGCCCGCCCCGATTTGCGTCACGTGGACCGCGAGGATGTGCGTTTAGAGACCCTTCGAGGCGAAGAGCTCTTTGAATGCGGGCGGCCAGCTCGTCTCGACCTGGTAGCCCGTGATGCCGCCGCCGGTCACGTCGCCGTTGGCGTCGAGCGTGATCGGGCCGGCGACCGTCGCGAGGTCCTTGGTCGCCATGACGTTCTTGAGGACTTCCCAGCGGTCATTCTTGGCGGCCTTGTTCAGGGCGTCCCAGACGACCGTGGCAGCGGCGTTGCCATACGCGGTGTAGACCGCGGGCGAAGTGCCGCCGTGATCGGCCTTGTACTTCTCGTACCAGGTCTTGCCATCGCCGGTCAGCTGGTCCGGGCCGATGGCGCCGAACGTGAGATAGGTTCCGTTGCCCGCGGAGCCGACGCCCTCATACCACGACTTCTCGTACACGCCGTCGCCGGCCATGATCGTGACTTCGGGCATCGCGGATCGGATGTCCTTCCAGAGCTTGCCGGTGTTCTGGCCGGTGATCGAGCCGATGTAGATGATGTCCGGCCCGGCCGCCTTGATCTTCTGGGCCAGGGCGCCGTAGTCGGTCGCCTTGGCGTCGAAGCTCTCGGAGGTGCCGTTCGCGCTCAGGACCGTGCCGCCGACCTTCACGAAGCCGAGGGCAAACGAGCGGGCGAGACCCTGGCCGTAGACCTGGGAGTCGTCGAGGACGTAGGCCTTCGTCTTGCCGAGGGTCTTCGCCCATTCGGCGCCCGCTGCGCCCTGCGCATCGTCCGTTCCGACGACGCGGGCGTAGTTGCGGTAGCCCTTCGGGTAGTAGGTCTCCGGCTCACCCGGCTTGGTAACACCGTTGACGACCTTCGTCAGGCCGGGGTAGGTGTTGGCCGGGGTGACCATCACGAGGCAGGCCGCGTTCAGGATCGGGATCGCCAGCTTGGCCGCGCCCGAGTTGTACGTGCCGATGTAGGCCATCGCGTCCGGATCGTTGGCGGCCTTGTTGGCATTTCCCTGCTCGACGGTGCCGTCCCAGTCGCCGTTGTTGGCGGCCGAGGAGTCGTCAAGGTCGAAGTACTTGATCGTCCAGTTGCCGATCTTCTTGCCGTCGAGGACGACCTTGATCTGCTCGACGAGCGTGTTCGTCTGCTCGGTGTTCGTGCCCTGGCGGGGGAGCGACGAGTAAATGTGGATTTCCGACGTGCTCGTCCCGACCTTGCTCTTGCAGGCGTCGGGCTGGGTGACTGCCCCGCTGCTGCCACCGGGTGCCGCGGAACCAGCCGGCGTGTTGCTGGTGCACGCACCAAACAACAGCACCGTCACGCCCGCGAGCGCGCTCAGCTTCCGAAAGTTCATTCAAACTCCTCCTCATGTTGATCGCCCGGGCGATTCCCGGTCGACCTCGGTCGGTGCATCCTCCCGCCCGGTCCCGTTCCCTGGTCCAGGCCGATCATCCGATGCCCGATGCCCTTTCGGTGGGGTCAGCCACCTCGGGGTTCGAGGTGAGTGATGGAGTCCCTTGCTCGGGCGGCGGTGCGTGACGGACGACGGCGCAGGATCCCGGCTCGGGCGGCGCGCAGGATGCCGCCGAAGCGATGCCGTATCATATGCACCGGCGGACCGATTGCAACACCGACCAGCGCGACCCGGGCGTGGCTGCCGAGCCTACCGCTCGCCACCCCGCGAGGCCCCGCTGGAACCGGTGTGAAATCCGATCGGACCGCGATGTGACAGATCGCGACCCGCCGGCCCTACGAGGTGGCATCAAGCCCGCGTGGAATATCTGGTTCGAACCGCTCGCATCACGGACATCGATCGGCTCGTCGCCCTGAGCGACGCTGAAATCCGGTCGTCGGACGCTGCGGGCGCGCTCGCTCCGGCGGATCTGCTCCGACAGCTGGTCTATCTCCCGCAGGCAAGCATCTTCGTCGCCGAGGTTCGGCGCGAGGTGGTCGGTGGGGCGGTCCTCGCCCTCAGGCCGTCAGTTCGCGCCGGCGGATTCGTTGGGACTGTCGACATTCTCGTGGTGGATCCCGACCACGATGTGGAACGCGTCACCGATGCCCTCATCGAAGAGGTCATTCGATCTGCACGCAACAAGGGCTGCAGCGTCGTTGAAGCGGCGCTGCCAAAGGACCCGGCGGCGCGGACCCGCTGGGAACGTCACGGTTTCACCGAAAGTGGTCCGCGTACGGAACGGCAGGTGGCCGCGGTCGGGGCCTCCACTCGCCGGGCCCAATGATCCCGCCCGCCGAGCTGCGTTACCGCGCCGGCGCCGCGGGCAAGGAATAACCAAGGAGTCATTTGTGGGAAAGAACGTCGCCGTCTTCGTGGACGTGGCGAACATCTTCTACGCGGCCAAGGCGGCCGGCGTGGATATCGATTACGTCACGTTGCTGAAGTCGGCCACGGCAGGCCGGGACTTTGTCCGCGCCTATGCCTATACCGGGCTCGACCCGGACAACGAGAACCAGCGCAACTTCCATTCCTTCCTGGCCCGGAACCAGTACAAGGTGGTCAGCAAGGACATTCGCAAGTACGGCGACGGCAAGGTCAAGGCCAATCTCGACATCGAGCTCGTCGTCGACCTGATGAAGACGGCTCGTAACCTCGACGTCGCGATCGTCGTGTCGGGCGACGGGGATTTCGCCCCGGCGATCCGGGCCGTCCAGGAGATGGGCGTCCGAGTCGAGGTCATCAGCTTCCGCGGCAACACCTCGTCGGATCTCATCGAGGTCGCCGACATCTTCACCGACATCACCCAGCTCGCGCGCGTCGAGAAGGGTTCGTCGCGGTCGGGACGGCGGGTCGCCGGCGACGACGAGGACCTCTCGATGACCGAGGTGCCGGACAAGCAGACCGAGGGCACCGGAGCCGGTCGCGGGCGCGGCGGGCGCGGACGCGGTCGCGGACGGCCGGGCGAGGCCGAGCCGGTCGCGGCACGCGGACGTGCAGCTACGAACGGCACCCACGACGTCACCGCCGCCGGACCGGGGCTGACAGCGCTGCCCGGGGAGAAGCTGTCGAAGGTCGCTCCGGCCGCAGGCCCGGTGGGCGTGCCGATCGAAGACGGATCCGCAGGGCCGCTCGATGAAGGCGACGATTCGGGCGTCGATGCCGACGGTCGCCGCCGGCGTCGACGCCGAGGTGGCCGGGGCCGTGGCCGTGGCCGTGGCCGTGAGCTGGAGCCCGGCTTCGAGCCGGCCGACGCCGTGGCCGGCCTGGAAGCTCTCCCCGACGCCGTGGAGGGCGACGTCGACGAGGAGGAAGACGAGGTCGAGATCGCCGCAGCACCCCGTCCCCCGCGGACGACGCCGTTCGGGTCGGTCTGGGATTCGCAGCTCGGCGTTCCGAGCTCGAAGCCGACGTCGATCCGGCCGGCCGCCGACGACGAGGACTTCGACGAGCCGGAAATCCCCGAATACCTCATTGCGGAGCAGCGCCGCGGCCCGCTGGGCCGCGGCGGCACTGGACCGCGGGGTGGTCAGCAGGGCCGCGGCGGACCGCGCGGCGGCCGAGCCGGCTACAACGCCGCCGTCGACCGGGAGCGCTTCGGTCGGGGCGGCGGTGGCGGCATCAACCGCTATCCCGACGTCAGCGCCAGGGAGCCCGCGGGTCGCGGCGGCCGACCGAGTGGCCCGGGACCGGGTCGCCAGGATCGGCCGCCCCGGCAGGAGCGCTTCGAGCGACCCGATCGAGCGGCCGGCCCCCGTTCGAGCGAGCCGTGGAGCGAGGTTCCTGAGGAGCTCGAGGCGATGCTGAGGGCACAGCTCGCCCAATCGCCCAAGGCGTCGCCACCCGCGAGCCGCCGTCAGGCCAGTGGCAGCGAGCCGGCAGCGTCGTCGACGTCCGGCCCTGCGTCCGCGGAGCCGACATCAGCAGCCGAGGAGCCGGCGACGAAGCGGCGAACGACGAGGCGGAAGGCAGAGCCCGCAGCGGTCACGGCATCCGACGGAGCCCCAACGCCCGATGCCACCGGCGACGCGCCGAAGCGCAGAGCACCCCGCCGAAAGGCTGATTCGCCGGGAGGCGATGACGCATCGGCTACGGCCGCGCCGAAGCGGAGGACGACGCGGGCCAAGACGGCGACGGCCGGCGTGGCCGAGACGGCCGCAGACGCGGCCGGCGCCGAACCCGCGGGCAGTGACGCCGCCGAGGCCGCAGCGCCGAAGCGCCGGACGACCCGCAAGAAGGCCGAGACCGCCTGACCGTCCGATGTCGCGTCTCCTGACGCGCGGTCATGACGCGGCCGCGGCGGCCATCCGGGCGATGATCGCCGGCTCGCCGCCGCACGCCATCGTCATTACCGGCCCCGCCGGGGTCGGCAAGACGACGCTTGCCCTCGACCTTGCGGCGGGGCTGCTGTGCGATGCGCCGGAGCCGGCTGACCGGCCGTGCCGGGAGTGCCGCGGCTGCCATCTCGTCGAGCGGAACAGCCACGCCGATCTCCACCGTCTCGCGCCGTCAGGTGCCGGCAACCAGATCCGGATCGGGGCTCGAGGCGAGCCCGAGCCCGGGACCGTTCGGCGGCTGATTTCGGACCTCGCCCTGCTCCCCGTCGAGGGTGGTGCGCGGGTTGCGCTCATCGAGAAAGCTGACCGCCTGAACGACGAGGCCCAATCGGCGCTCCTCAAGACGCTCGAGGAGCCGCCCGCCGGGGTGACGATCATCCTCTGCGCGGACCAGGAGGACCAGCTGCTGCCGACCGTCCGATCGCGGTGCGTCCGGCTGCGGCTCGGACCCGTGGCGATTCGCGACACGGAGACGATCCTCGCCGAGGCGGGCGTCGCCGACGCTCCGACGGCCGCGCGGCTGGCGCGCCTGTCAGGCGGCCGACCCGGGATCGCTCGCGTCTGGGCCCTCGCCCCGGAGGCCGTCACGGCTCGGGCCGAGATCGCGCGCTCGCTGCTGGACCTCGCCGGCCAGGGAGCGGCCCGGCGAATGTCGGTTGGGCGCGAGCTGCTTGGTCGGGCGGGCGAGCTGGTTCGAGCGCTCGACCGGGCGACCGACTCGCCTGCGGACGCGGCCCCCGCGGCGCAGGCGAAGCGTTCGCGCACGGGGAGCCGGCCGATCGCCGGGCCGGCCGCCGAGACCGCCGAAACGAAGACCGCGGACGCGTCCTCCGACGGAACCGCCGACGGCGACCCCGACGACGCCGCTGTCCGTGAGACACGGGCGCCGGCCGCCGAACGCCGCCGCGCCGCGGCTCAGATCGTGGAGATCTGGCGCGACCTCACCCGCGACCTCGTCCTCGTTGGGCTCGGCGAGGAACGACGTCTCCGCGACCCGGCAATGCTCGACGACCTTCGCGGATCGACCGACTTGACGGCGACCCAGCTGGGGCCATTCCTCGCCCGGCTCGACCGAACCGCGGAGCTGATCGACGCGAACGTGAGCCCGGATCTCGCGCTCGATGTCCTCCTGCTCGCCTGGCCGCGCCGCACGGCCGCCGCCTGAGCCGTCGGCGCGAGCCGCCCGAATGGCAGATCTCGTCCGCCTCGAGGCCGTCGTTCGCGGCCACGTCCAGGGAGTCGGATTCCGCTACTACGTCACGCGAGAGGCGCGCCGCCTCGGCCTTGCCGGGTGGGTCGCGAACGAACGGGACGGGTCGGTTCGCGCTGTCGTCGAGGGATCCGGACCGGAGCTGGATCGGATGGAGTACCTGCTGAGGACCGGACCGCCTGGAGCCGTCGTCGAGCGGGTTTCTACCGTTCGGATGCCGGGTACGGGCGGCTTCGACGGCTTCGTCGTGCGTTCGGGGGCCCACGGGGGCGACTGAGGACAGCTGTGTGAGGTGGACCATCGGACGCGGCGCGCCGAACGAGTGCGCTATTCCATCGGGTCAACCCCGGGTGCACGGTTGATCGTGATGGAAACTAGGGGTTCCCCAGCCCAACCGGCGGTCGCGGTCGCGGTCGAGGCCGCCTCCACGCCCGCGGACGATCTCCCTGGTCTCTACCGCGAGATCCTCGATCGGGTGGCCGCCCTCGAGCACATCGGCGAACGATCCCAGGCGGGCCGCATCCGGATGGCCGCCACCGAGGCGTATTCGGAGGCCTGGGACGAGACTGGTCGGGGCCGCCTTCTCGGGCTGATCGTCCGCGCAGATAGAACGATCGCGGGCCACGACCGGCCTCGCGGCTGGACGCTCCGACGGAGATCCGCGCCCGCGCGCTAGTCTTCGGGCGTGTCGCCCGTCGAGTCCAGCCCAGTCATCCCGGAGACAATCGGTGCCGCGATCGACGACGCCCGCGACGCGCTCGAGACCCTGGTGTCACTCGGTGAAGAGGTCGAGGACGAGTGGCAGTACGTCCAGGACCTCGCCGACGCCTGGCGAGAACGACTCGACGTCGTCGCGGCCGGGCGGAACGACGAGGCACTACTTCCCGAAGGGGGCTCGGCAGTTCAGCGCGTCTGCGTCGAAGCCGGGCTGATCGAGGATCCGCATCGGGCCATCGACTGGCTCTCGACCTTCCCGCAGGTCTTCCTGGCGGCGATCGGTGAGCGGACGTGAGGTTCCAGGACGCGGCCCCGGATGCCCGGGCGGTCGTCTACGCCGGCATCCAGGCGGATCCGCTCGTCGCCAGGGCCGCCGTCCTCCTGGCCGACGCAACATATGAGGAGCGGCTCCTCGCCCGGGCCGTCATGAACGGCGAGTCGATTGACGCGGAATCGTGGCGAGTCATGTTTCCCTCGTTGTTCGCCGCCGGACGCTCGAGCGAGCGAGCCGACGCGGTCCTCGACGCCTCCCTCGCGGTCGCCGAGCGGGGCGAGCAGGTCCGCAGCCAGTACCGGGGCGCAATCGTCGAGGCGCTCACGGAGTTGCTGCTCCGCCGCGGCCATCCGGCCGCACCGGTGACCGCCATCCGACGCGAGCGGCGGATCCTCTTCGACGGCGTCCGGACGGAGATCCACCCCTACGACGTGACGATCGAGATCGAGGGTGCGGCAGCAGCGGTCGACTGCAAGTGGGGCGCGCGTGGCATCTCGGCAGATGTCCTGCATCAGCTGGATGACGCCCGGACCCATGCCGCCGACGACGACGAACGACTCCGGGCGGTGCTCGTGATCTTCGACTCGTTGCGTTCCTGCGGGGTGCGCCTCGAGCGCCAGACCGCACCCCACGCGGGGACCGAGATCGTCGGGCTCGAGACGCTGGACGAATTGGCGGCACCCGCCCCATGACCGGCGAGTCCCTGACCGAGTCGACCTCCGAGTCGATCCTGCTCCACGAAGCGAACTACCGCGTCCGGTTCGACGAGGCGGGTCCGGACGGCCTGCTCCGCACGTCCGGCCTGCTTCGCTATGCGCAGGACGTCGCGTGGCTCCACTCGACCGCGCGCGGCTTCGATCGCGACTGGTACGGGCAGCGCGAACTCACGTGGCTCGTCCGCGCGGCCGAACTGGAGGTCCTCGCCCCCGTCCCCTTGGGCACGACGCTGCTCTCGCGAACCGCCGTCGTCGGCCAGCGACGCGTATGGGCCCGGCGTCGGGGCGAGTTCATCCTGCCCGACGGGAGCCTCGCGGGCTGGGTCCACACGGACTGGGTGATGATCGACGGTCGTGGGGGGTTGACCAGGATCCCGGCGATCTTCGCCGAGGAGTTCAAGATCCCCGAGTCGACCGCCCAGATGGCGCGGGTCCCGCTGCCCCCGACGCCCGCCGGGACGCCGACGCGGCGATTCGCGGTCCGGCCGCACGAGCTGGATCCGATGGATCATGCCAACAACGCCGTCTACCTCGACTGGCTCGAGGAGGCGATCCTGGCGGCGGGAGGCGACCGCGCGGACCTCGCGACGACGCCCCGCCGCTACCGGCTGGAGTACGCCGCGGCGGCCGACGCGGGTGCGGTCCTCGACGACG
>JANMPL010000055.1:0-3460 GCA_031369845.1 Chloroflexota bacterium | reverse complement strand
CCGACCAGGCCGGTGTCGCCGGTCAGCGGCGGCTCTCCGTTGCCGGCCGCGTCCGCCGCGACGGTATCGGCAGCCAAGGGCGCGCGGTCGGGCCCGATGGTGTCGAGAGCCGGGAAGGTTGGCCGACTCCCCGCCGCCTGGGCGATAGCGACCGGATCGGCTTCTGCGTCGAGCCGGCCGAAGTAGGCCTCGACCTCGGTTCGGTACGCGGCGATCGCCGCCTCGACGGCATCGACTTCGCGGCCGATCAGCAAGCGGTGGTCCTCAAGTCGCTGCGAGAGTTCGGCCCGACGGCTGACGATCCGTCGCTCGCGCTCGGACTGGATGCGCTCGATCTCGGTGTCAGCCCAGCTGTCGATGGCCTTGACGTCGCCCTCGGCGAGAACGCGCAGCTCGTCGGCCTCGGACGTCTCTCGCGCCCGGATCACCTCGAGGTGAGCGCTGCGGCGGCGCTCGCTCTCCTCCGAAATCCGGACTCGCTCTGCGCCGGCCGCGGCCTGCATGACCCGGGCGAGGTCGGCCAGAAAGGCAGAGCTGTCATCGGCCGTGGCGTCGGCAGCCGCTGCATCGGTCGAATCGTCACTCGTCGGGATGTCGGAGCTGACCGGACCGCTGCCGTTCGTGCCCCACGATGTGGTCGGATCTGGCTCGCCGTCGCTGGCTTGGGACTCCGACTCGTTCTCGCGCATCAGCCTCGACCTCTCTCCCCGGCAACCGGGCTCTAGGCAGGTCCATCGACCCTGGGGTGGGTGCCAGATCGTACGTCGCGATCTGCCCATGAGCAACAGGACGTCTGGGTCCGGCAAGGGCATCCAGGCTCAGTCGGGCAGGGCGAGCGGCTGCGGGTCCCAGGTGAGCCCTTCATCGCCGCCCTCGGGCGCGTCGAGCACCTCTCGCACGGCGTCGATGAATTCGGTGAGGGTGAACGGTTTCTGCAGGAAATGCGGCTCGAGGTCCGGTGAGCTGGCGCCCGACCTCGCGAACCGGGGTACAAACCCGGAGACATACAGCGCTCGCAGTCGTGGCCGTGTCCGTCGCAACTGGCGGACAACGTCGGGGCCGCTAACTCCCGGCATGATCACGTCGGTGACGGCGAGATCCAGCCGGCCGGCGGGATCGACCGCCGCGAGCGCCTCGGCTCCGTCCGCCGCCGTGATGACGGTGCAGCCGGCCTTCTGCAGGGCGCGAACCATGAGCTCGCGGACCTGATCCTCATCCTCGATCACCAACACCCTCACGCCGGGTCCCAGCCGTCGGCGCGGGGGGCTCGCGGCCTTGGCCTGCTCAGCGGGAACGGCATCGCTGAGTGGAAGGTAGATGCGGACTGATGTCCCGTAGTCGGGCTCTGATTCGACCCCGATGTGACCTCCGGACTGCTGCACGGTCCCGTAGCTCATCGCCAAGCCCAGCCCGGTGCCCTTGCCCACGCCCTTCGTGGTGAAGAACGGCTCAAAAATTCGAGCTTGGGTCGCGTCATCCATGCCGATGCCGGTATCGCTCACAACCAGCATCGCGTACGAGCCTGGCCTCACGCCCGGCCGGATCGCCGCGTAGGCGGCATCGAGTTCGACGATCCCGGTCTCAATCGTCAGCGTTCCGCCGGACGGCATCGCGTCGCGGGCGTTGACCGCTAGATTCAGGATGACCTGCTCGAATTGGGCGTCGTCGATGTCAACGACGACTGGCTCGTCGGCCGTGCGAACGACGACGACGACATCCTCGAGGACCACCCGCCCGAGAAGCGGCTGAAGGGCTGCGGTGAGCTTATTGAGGTCGACTGCTTGAAGCCGGAGCGCCTGCCGCCGACTGACCGCCATGAGCTGACCCGTTAGGCTGGCCGCCCGCCCCGTCGCCCGCTGGATTTCTTCGACAAGCTCGCGTCGTGCATCTGTCATGTCGAGCTCGTCGAGGAGCAGCGTCGAGAAACCGTCGATCACCGTCAGCATGTTGTTGAAATCGTGGGCGACGCCGCCCGCCAGCTGTCCGATGGCGTCCATCTTCTGGGCCTGACGCAGGCTCTCCTCGAGACGCCGCTGGGCAGAGATGTCCCGGACGTAGCCCGTGAACATTGGCGGACCCGGAACGTCGATCCGGTTGATGGCGACCTCGACGGGGATCTGTTGCCCATCGGCGCGCATGGCACGCAGCTCGATCCGGCGCCCCAGAATCGAGGCCTCCCCGGTTGCGAGGAAGCGGGCAAGGCCGCCCCGATGGCGCTCGCGCAGGTCCGGCGGCACCAGGATCTCCGCCAGCTCCTTGCCGATGACGTCGTCGCGGCTGTGGCCGAACGTCCGCTCGGCCGCCGGGCTGAACTCGGTGATCCGACCGGAGTCGTCCATGTTGATGACCGCGTCGATGGCGGCTTCGAGCATTGCGCCTTTTCGCGCCTCGCTCGCGCGAAGGGCCTCTTCGGCCGTTCGGCGTTTGGTGAAGTCGAGGGCACTCCCTTCATGCCAACGAACCTGGCCAGCCCCGTCCAGGATGCCCCGCGCCTCCACGACGAGCCAGCGGACGGATCCGTCGGCACCGCGCACCCGCGTCTCGAAGCCCCGGACGACACCGTCGCGCTCAATCGATTCGAGCCAGCGCTCCCAATCGGCTGGCTCGACCCAGAGGTCATTCCAGCGCTTTGCCGCGAGGCCGGCCGCGTCGCGGAAGCCGAGCATCTCAGCCAGGGCGATGTTCGCCTCGAGGAAGTGGCCGTCGTGCGTCGTCCGGTAAAGCCCGATTGGGACACGGTCGAACAGCTCGCGGTAGCGGAGCAGTGATTCGGCCACGGCGCGCCGCTCCCGATTGTTCTGGACGGCGGTGCGGACCGCCGCCGGAAGTCGTGAGGCTCGTCGCGGACCCTTGCGGACGAAGTCGTCCAGCCCCAGGCGCTTCGCCTCGACGGAGATCGCCTATCGACCTTCGCCGGTGAACATCACGACCGGCCGATCCGGCCAGCTGTCCTTCACGGCCCGCAGAACTCCCAGGCCGTCGCTCCAGTGGAGGTGGTAGTCGGTGATGACAAGATCGAAGTCTCCGCCGGCAAGGGCCGACAGGAACGAGGCCTCGTCCGTGACGTTGACCGCCTCGATCTCCGGAATCTCGCTCTGGATCGCCAGTTGGGCCAGGCGTCGATGGTCGGGATTGTCATCGACGAAGAGGATCCGGAGCGGGCGCGCGGGCGCCTCATCCATGCTCGAGCTTTCGTCGTCGTGGCTGGTCCATCGCCTGGGCACCTATCGGCACGCGGCGCCACCCGCGTGACCGCAGGATAGATGACGTCGCGGGTTCGGCACCCGTGGGCACCGCAGGAGCAAGCATGAAAGTTGGCGCCCCCGGCAGGATTCGAACCTGCGACCTTCCGCTTAGAAGGCGGTTGCTCTGTCCGCTGAGCTACGGGGACGCGGGTTAGCTGCTTAGTTCTCGCACGAATCTATGCCGTTGACGCCTCGTTTGCCGGTCGCTAATCTTG
>JANMPL010000048.1:0-1642 GCA_031369845.1 Chloroflexota bacterium | reverse complement strand
ATGCGCGAGCTCCTGGCCGGTGAGCTCGGTCTGGACCCGTCGCCCCCGCTGCTGCGCCTCCAGGAGCGGATCCTGCTCCAAGACCCGACGTTGATGCCACGAACGACGGCCGCCGCCGACTCACAACGCGGCCGGAATCCATACAAGGGGCTCCGGCCGTTCGTCGAGGAGGACGTCGCCGACTTCTTCGGTCGCGACGCGCTCGTGGAGCGCCTCGTTGGTTCGATCCGCGATGGCACGCGCTTGATCACACTCGTGGGCCCCTCGGGCTCTGGCAAGACCAGTGTGGTTTCGGCGGGAGTCATCCCCCACATACGGAGCGGTTCGGACTCGGAACGCTGGGCGATCGCGTCCATGATCCCTGGCAGTGACCCGTTGGCCGAGGCCGAGACGATCATCGCCCGGGCCTGGGGGGATGCCGCGGGCATAACGCCTGGCTTCGGGATCGGCGGCCGAGAAGCGGAGCCCCCCAACGCGGGCGGCACCGACGATCGTCGCCTTCTGCTGATCATCGATCAGTTCGAGGAGCTGTTCACAGCGACCGACGAAATCCCGCGCCGACGCTTCCTCGACGCGCTCGCAAGCGCCGTAGCCGACCCCGATGGGCGCCTGTCGGTCGTGCTCGCGCTGCGTGCCGACTTCTACGACCGTCCACTCCTCGATGCGGAATTCGCCGAGGTCTTCATTCCCAGTGTGCTCAATGTCGTGCCGATGACCGCGCATGAGCTGGAAGCTGCCGTCCTCAAGCCCGCGGAGCGGGCCGGGGTCACTGTCGAGACGGGACTCCTGGCCGAACTCGTCGCCGAGACCGCGGACCGGCCGGGCGGCCTGCCGATGCTGCAGTACGTCCTCACCGAACTGTTCGACCAGCAGACCGACCGCGTCCTGACCCTGGCCGGATACCGCTCACTGGGCGGCCTCCGCGGCATCCTCTCGAACCGTGCGGATGTCCTGTATGCGGAGCTCGGGCCCGAGGAACAGCGGGTGACGATGCAGGTGTTCCTGCGGCTCGTTCGGTTGGGCCAGGGGACGATCGATTCGCGACGCCGGATCGCCCTGTCCGACCTGACCGATCTCGACCTCGACCCGGTGGCCCTCTCGACCGTGCTCCAAGCGTTCGGTGGCCATCGGTTCCTCTCGTTCGACCGTGATCAAGTGACAGGCGGGGCCACCGTGGAGGTCGCTCACGAGGCCCTGTTCCGAGAGTGGGATCGGCTGGCGGCATGGATTGATCGCCACCGGGCAGCGCTGCGCCGGCACGCGACGTTCCGGGCGGCGGTGGAGGAATGGGAGTCGTCCGGCAGGAATCCCGACTATCTCCTATCGGGGAGTCGCCTGGCCGAGTTCGAGGCCTGGCGACACGAAGGGGTCCTCCAGCTGACCGGCCGGGAGCGCGACTTCCTCGAGGCGGGCCTCGAACACGACCGATCGGTGCGGGAGGCCGAAGCTGATCGGGCCAGCCGGCAGCGCAAGCTGGAGCGCCGGGCACGCGGTGGCCTCGTGGCTTTGGTCCTCGCGATCGCTGCGCTCGGTGGCGCCCTGGTCCTTGCGATCCTGGGGCTCCAGCGTCCGCCGTTCGACAAGGTGGCGGTGCTCCATTGGGCGCCGGGCGATTTCGACTACCTGCTCCGGAACGGCTTTG
>JANMPL010000046.1:0-6059 GCA_031369845.1 Chloroflexota bacterium | reverse complement strand
CTGCGCGAGCTCGGCATCAAGGTCCAGTACCTCCACAGCGAGGTCGATACGCTCGAGCGGGTCGCGATCCTTCGCGACCTCCGGCTCGGGGTCTTCGACGTGCTCGTCGGCATCAACCTCCTCCGCGAGGGGATCGACCTCCCTGAGGTCACGCTGGTGGCAATCCTGGACGCCGACAAGGAAGGCTTCCTGCGGAGCTCGTGGTCCCTGATCCAGATGATCGGCCGCGCGGCACGGAACATCGGCGGCAGGGTCGTCATGTACGCCGACCGGGTGACGGAGTCGATGGCGGCTGCGATCGACGAGACGGATCGGCGGCGAGCCGTCCAGGAGGCATACAACCTCGAGCGCGGCATCGAACCGAAGACGATCGTCAAGGGCATCCACGACATCAACGAGCGTCTCCGGGCCGTCGCCGACCGGACGGTCGTCTATACCTCTGAGCGGGGTGACCTGACCGGCCGCGCGCTGACCCTCGAGAACACCAAGGCAATCGAGAAGCTTGTCGCCCGGATGGAGGCGGAGATGAAGGCCGCGGCCAAGCAGCTCGAGTTCGAGCGAGCTGCCGCGCTGCGCGACGAGATCCAGCAAATCCGGCTTCGCGTCCTCGAGCAGGACCAGTCGCTCGTGGTCGCCAAGGCCGCCGAGCGCGCCGCGCGGGTCGCCGGCCCGGGCAACGACGGCCGCGGCCGCCGCGCGATGGAGCCGACAGGCCCGGCGTTCGAGGTCACCAGCGTCGAGGTGCTGCCAGCGGAAGAGGAGCCCGCTGAGACGCTGGATGGGGTTCCCGCCGCGATCGACGAGAACACTGCGGCTGACTGGCTCCCCGGCATTCGCGACGAGCACGACGACGATCCGGGCTGGCAGGCGCGCTGGCTCGATCGGCCGACGTGGGACCGGACCGTGACACCGAACGTTCGCCGCCGAACTGGAACGCGATCCCCGCGCCGTCGCCACTGACGCCTGACGCTCAACGCCGAAACGCCGGCAGAGCCGAACGTGGGCCGGGACGAGGGTCTATCGTCCAAGCCGTGGATCGCATCTCGGGGCAATCGACGAGTGGGCCGTCCAGGACGAAGCTCGTCTGCACGATCGGACCGGCAACCCGGGATCGGACCGAAGAGCTTGTCGCAGCGGGCATGGACGTCGCCCGCCTGAACTTCTCGCACGGCTCGCCAGCCACGCGCGCGGCCGCTGCCGTGGCCGTCCGGAGGTCCGCCGCCGCGGCCGGTCAGCCGGTCGCGATCCTCGCGGACCTCGCAGGCCCGAAGATCCGTCTCGGTGAGCTCAGCCGAGGCGCCGTCGCTCTTGCGGCCGGCCGCCCGTTCAGGCTGTCGGCCCGCGGCGCTTGCAAGCCCGGTGGCGTCGATGGGGCGACGATCAGCTACCAACGTATCGCCGACGATGTCCGGCCGGGCGATCGCGTGCTGCTGGCGGACGGCGCCGCGGAGCTGCGGGTCACGGCGGTTCACGACGGGGTCGTCGACACCGAGGTTGTCCGCGGCGGAACCATCCGATCGCGCGCCGGCGTGAGCATCCCCTCGGAGCGCCTGACGACCTCGGCGCTAACCGCGAAGGACCGGGCCGACGTTCCGCGTGCGCTCGGCCTGGAGGTTGACCTCATCGCCCAGTCGTTCGTCCGGCGCGCCGAGGACATCGGTACCTTGCGCGTGCTGCTGGGAGCGGACGGGCCTCTGGTCGTCGCCAAGATCGAGACGCGCGCCGCGGTCGACGACTTCGACCGCATCCTCGACGCCGCCGACGCGGTGATGATCGCCCGGGGCGACATGGGCGTGGAGCTGCCGTACGAGGAGGTGCCGATCATCCAGAAGCAGCTCGTCCGCCGCGCCCTCGACCGAGGCGTGCCGTCGATCGTCGCGACCCAGATGCTCGAGTCGATGCTCGTCTCGCCGCGCCCGACACGAGCCGAAGCGAGCGACGTGGCTAACGCGGTCTTCGACGGCGCGGACGCGATCATGTTGTCCGGCGAGACGGCGATCGGCGAATACCCGATCCTTGCCGCGGAAGCGGCCGTCAGGATCTGCCGGCTGTGCGAACAGCGGGGCAGCGAGCATCTCGCCGCTGGTGCTCCGCTATCGGGCGAGACGGATGCCGGCGCACTGGCCTACGCCGCGGTGGCGCTCGCCACGGCCGAGAGCGACATCGTCGGGATCGCCTGCTATACACGAACCGGCTCGACGGCCCGGATCCTGTCGTCGCTCCGGCCGCGGGTCCCGATCTTCGCGTTCTCGCCCGATCCGACCGTCGTGTCGAAGCTCGCGCTCGTCCATGGCGTCGTCGGGCGGATGTGCGTCGCGGAGACGGCAACCGCCGACCGGCTGGGGCTGATGGCCTGGCTCCTGAGCGAGTCGCGGTCGGTGCCGGCGGGTGCGGCGGTCGTCCTCGTGGCGTCGACGGCCGCGGCGGGTAGCGGCCCGAATCTGCTCGAGGTCCACCGCGTCCCGTCCTGACCGCGGCAGCGTCGCGCGGTGGTGGGTCAGGCCGGGTCGAAGGCCATGAGCTGGGTTCGGAGGCGGCCGCGGGAGCGGCAGAGAAGCGTTCGGGTGGCCAGTTCGGTCCGACCGAGGCGGACGCCGATCTCGCCGGCACGATAGCCCTGGGCGGCGAGGATCATCGCTTCGCGCTCGACCGGGCGCGCGCCCGTCAGCGCATGCCGGACGTAGGCGTCGCGCTCGCGATCGATGACCGCGTCCTCGGTCGAGGGAAGGTGCTCATCCTCGCAGAGGCGGTCGAGCGTTCGCTCGCTGGTGCTCTTCCGGCGCGCGGCACTGACGACGATGTTGTGCGCGACGCGATGCATCCAGGCGCCGGGAAGGTCGGGCATCCGTCCCGCACGGGCGTTGACCAGCAGCTTGATGAAGACTTCCTGGCAGACGTCGGCGGCCTCGTCCTGGTCGCGGGTCATTGACCGCACGTACCGCTCGAGCGAGGGCTGGCTGGCGAGGAAGACGGCGGTAACGTCGCTGTCGGTCTGGGTCTGAGCGTCCATCGGAACCCCTCACGTTTGCGGCCGGGTGGCCGTCTGCGAGAGGTATCCGTCGGCGGGTATCCCGAGCACATGAGGCGGTTGTCCCGAGGGATCGGGCGACTGGTCGGGCAAATGGGCGGCGCGGGGCTGCGCCGCCGCGCCGCGCCTCCCCTCGATTTACGCCCCACGAGCACATGCGACGAGGTCGGCAGCCGCGAAGAGCCTGACGAGGCCAAAACGCGGCAAGATCGACGAATTCAGTCATTTCGTGAACGCGGGGCGAGCAAAACCTGCATCCAGACGCCCGCCGCGTACTCGGCTGGTCGCGTGTGCTCGCCCCGCGAGAATCGAGGGGGGTCCGGGCGGGCTTTGCCGTCAGCTCCTCGAGCCGTCGCGCCCCAGCCCCGCCTCGCGCGCACGGACGATCGCCTGGGAGCGGTCCGCGACCTGCAACTTGTTGAAGACGTTCGCGACATGGTTGCGGACCGTCTTCGACGTGATTCCGAGGCGTGCGGCGATGTCGGAGTTCGAACGGCCCTGAGCGATGAGCTCGAGGATCTCGTTCTCGCGCTCCGTGAGATCCGGGAACGGCTCCGCGGCGGGGGAGCGAGGTGCCGCGAAGAACTCCGCGACGCGCCGCGCGATCGAGGCACCGAACACAGCCTCGCCGACCGCCGCGGCGCGGATCGCCGACAGAATCTCGCCGCGCTCGGCGTCCTTGGGGATGTAGCCCCGGGCGCCCGCCCGCATCGCGGCGAAGAGCGACTCGTCGTCCTCGGACATCGTCACGATGAGGATCCCGACCGTCGGGTCTGCTTCGAGAATCCGCCGCGTGGCCTCGATCCCCGAGAGCTCGGGCATCCGGAGGTCCATGAGGATGACCGCAGGCCGCCCGCTCGCGGCCAGGTCGACGGCCTCGATGCCCGTCGTAGCCTCGCCGACGAAGTCGAGATCGGGCGCAGCCTCGACCAACGCGTGCAGCCCGTCCCTGAACACCGGGTGATCGTCCGCGATCAGAACGCGGATTCGGTCGGTCATGAGTCCTCCGTCCCCCGGTCGACCGTATCATCGTCGGTCAGCGGGAGCCTCGCGCGGACAATCGTGCCGCCGCCCGGTCGGGCGTGCAGGTCGACCTCGCCGCCGACCTCGGCGGCCCGCTCGTCGATCGAATGCAGGCCGACGCCGATGGGTGCATCCGGGTCGATCCCCCGACCGTCATCGGTGACCTCCACGACGAGCCCATCGCGACCGACGGCCAGCCGCACGGTGCAGAACGTTGCTTGGGCATGGCGAACCACGTTCGTCATCGCCTCGGTCGCGATCCGGTAGGCGACGACCTCGACCGCGGCCGGCAGGACCGGCAGCGGCTCATCGACCTCGACGGCGATCGACGGACCATGCCCGCCGCCGAGCGCGGATGCCTGTTGCGCGATGGCCCCCACGAGCCCGAGCGAATCGAGCGTCGGCGGACGGAGCTCCCGGGCGAGTCGACGGACGTCGGAGATGACGCTGCGGATGTCGACGCGGATCTCGTCGAGGAGAGGACCAAGGGCAGCGGGGTCGGATCCCGCCCGTTCCCGGGCGACGTCGACCTTGAGTCCGACAGCCGCAAGGGTCGGTCCCAGTCCGTCGTGCAGATCGCGCCGCAGCCGTCGCCGTTCCTCTTCGCGGGCCGCGACGATTCGGCCTCGGCTGCGCGCCAGCAGGTCGATCTGGAAGAGCCGATCCCGGATGACGGCAAGTGCGAGCGCGATCGGGACTGGCAGCGCAAGGAGGGCTGTCGTGTTCCGTTCGACGAGCGGGCGGCCGCTGAGCACGATCGGAAGCGTCAGCAGGCCCATGGTCGCGACCGCGGCGAAGCCGAGCGCCAGCGCGATCCAGCGGACCTGCCGCCGACGTGGCTCGCGGGTTCGCCGGTAGCCCGCCACCGTCGCCGCCAGGATCACGACGATCATCCCGCTCGCGATCGCTGCCTGAATGGCCGCCCAGCGGCCGATCCAGTCGAGCACCGTCCCGCCGGCCAACCGCGCGACGACCAGCCCGATTACGAGTGCGGCGATCGGCGCGGCGTACAGGGCCGGGGTCGCGAGCCTGGACCGCGCCGCCCGCTCGCTCCGAACCGGATAGATCGTGAGGATGTGGACGATGGACGACCAGAAGATCAGATTGAAGCCCGCGGCCGCGCAGAACGCGAAGAGAAACGGCGTCTGGACCGCGAAATCGGTCGGTTGAAGGTCAAGCTCCCAGGCGACGATGTCGGCCAGGTTGGCGGCCGCGCCGACGAGGAGCAGCCGCAGAGCGGTCACCCGCGGCCGCCGGACGACGAGGACCAGGGCAAGGACCAGCACGCTCAGGCCGAAGGCAACGAGCCCGATCGGCACGCCCCCGGCGCGGTCCGGCGGGAACGTGAGACGCGGTGCGTCGACGGTCAGGACCGCGCCGTCGCGCCGGGCGTCAAGACGAACGACGTCGTGCAGGTCCGGGGCGGCATCAGGCGGCGTCGCACGAGCCGTCCACGGCAAGCGGAACGCATCGGCCGCCCACGTCTCGAGCGGGACACCGTTCATCGCGACGATCACGTCGCCCTGTCGGAGGCCTCCAGCCGGACCAACTGGCTCGATCCGGGCGCCGTCGTGCGTCCAGGCCCAGTTGGAGCTCGGGATCACTACCTGCTCCGACGGCACGAGCAGGCGCGTTCCGGTCAGGACAACCGTGACGCCGAGCGCGCCGCCGACCGCCAGCAGCGTCAGGATCCACGAGGGATCGCGCCGTTTGCGCGTTGCCACCCGGCCCGGATCGGGAACCTGGATGCGCACGCGAGCAACCTCCGATCCCCGAGCGACGGACGAAGACAGCATAGGCGGCGGCCGTCTCCGCGTGTCAACGGCCACAAAGAACGCCTGTTCGCTTTGACCCGGTTCGCGTACAATTAGCCGGACATGCCCCAGGATCAACTCGTCGTTCGTGGTGCCCGCGAACACAACCTCAAGGACGTCACCGTCGCGTTCCCGCGCGACCGGCTGGTCGTCATCACCGGGCTGTCCGGCAGCGGCAAGAGCAGCCTTGCCTT
>JANMPL010000627.1:0-6393 GCA_031369845.1 Chloroflexota bacterium | reverse complement strand
AATGTGCTCTACAACCCGAAGAAGCGGCAGGTGACCCCGGAGCGGATCGCCAAGGTCGTGGCGGACTACTACAGCGTGCCCATGGACGTCCTCCAGGGCCAGAAGCGCGACAAGGCGATCGTCACCCCTCGCCAGGTTGCGATGTTCCTCATGCGCCAGGAGACTGACGTCTCGCTGTTGCGGATCGGAGCGGAGCTGGGCGGGCGCGATCACTCCACCGTCCTCCACGCCTGCGACAAGATCACCCGTGAGTCGGCCGTCAACGATGAGCTTCGGCGGGAGATTGCCGCGGTCCGCGAGCTGATCTACGCCGACTAGGAATTCCTCGGGCCGATGGCGTCGCGGAGCTCTGCCTCGGACCTCGGAGAGCGAGCGACGGTTCGATCGCTGGGGTGCCAGTTCCTGGGGGTCCGTGTGGATAACCGGGTTGATTCGGTGGACAACCGAGGGTGGTTGTGGACATCTCCGACCTCGGGCGGGGAGTTCCCTCGCATGGCGGTGGAGACCGCCGACGTTCTGCGGCCCCTTGCTCGCGGTGGCTCCCGATGATCCACCTTCCATCCACGACATCGCCTCTGTCGGGCTGGTTGCCATCCACCACGGCCTGCCTGTCGTCCACCGGTCGGCTGCGCACGGCCACGAGGCTCCGTCAACGCCGTCCACACCATGATGATGGTGATGACGGAGTGAGAAGATAGAGAGAAGATACCCACTACCGCCCGACCAATTCGCGCAGCGTCAACGTCGCCCGATCGGGCATCCAACGCGACCCGGATCGCACCGCGCGGCAGCAGCCCAACTGGAGTGAACCCAACGTGAAACTCTCGGTCATGCAGGAGAACCTCGCGCGCGGCCTGTCGGTCGTCAGCCGGGCCGTGTCCAACCGTTCGCTGCCCGTCCTGACGAACGTCCTGCTCAAGACCGAGGACGCGGGACTCAAGCTGACCGCGACCAATCTCGAGATCGGGATCACCTACTGGGTGCCCGGCAAGATCGAGACGGACGGCGCGACCTCGGTTCCCGCGCGCCTCCTGACCGACCTCGTGAATTCCCTGCCTGGCGGCGAGCCGATCATCCTCGAGCTCGGCGAGGGCGAGACGCTTCACATCCGGAGTGGACGGTTCGAATCGAACATCAAGGGCATCTCCGCGGACGACTTCCCGACGGTCCAGACCGCCGGCGAGCGGCCGATCACGCGGATCCCCCAGAAGGTCCTCCGCCAGGCGCTCGAGGAGACGGCCTTCGCCGCGGCCAGCGACGAGGCCCGGCCGATCCTGACCGGCGTCCTGGCCCGCTTCGAGGGTGACCAGCTGACGCTCGCGGCCGCCGACAACTACCGGATCGCCGTGAAAACCATTTCGATCCTCGATCCGGTCGACGAAACGAGCGTCGTCATCCCGGCACGAGCGCTGCACGAGTTGAGCCGCGTCCTCGCCGACGTCGACGATCCCGTCTCGATCGTTCTCGCCCATGCCCGGAACCAGGTGCTGTTCCACCTCGAAGGGGTCGATCTCGTCAGCCGGCTCATCGACGGGCAATACCCGAACTACCAGTCGGTGCTTCCGGCGACCCATACGACCAGGGCAATCCTCGACCGCGAGGAGCTCCTCCGCGCCGTCCGCCCGGCAGCGCTCATCGCCCACGAGTCGGCGAACATCGTCAAGCTCGGCGTCGGGCTCGAGGGGGACGCCGGGATCACCGTCAGCGCGAACGCCGAGGTCGGCGACCACATCGGCCGGATCGAGGCTGCTGTCGAAGGCGACGGGACGACGATCGCCTTCAACGCCCGCTTCCTGGCCGACGTGCTGACGAACGTAGACGTCGAGCAGTTCGCGCTCGAGCTCAATGGGCCGCTCTCGCCCGGGGTCTTCAAGCCGGTCGGCGACGATCGATACGTCCACGTCGTCATGCCGCTCCGCACGACGTCCTGAGCGCGCCCGGTCGCGACGGCGTCAGGGTCTGACCACAGCGTGCTCGACTCCATCACGATCCGCGATCTCCGAGGGTACGCCGCGGTCGACGCGGCGTTCGGGCCGGGGCCGCACCTTATCGCCGGTCCCAATGCGGCCGGCAAGACGAGCCTGATCGAGGCGATCGTCCTGTTGGCGTGGGGCCGCTCGCACCGGACGAGCACCGACGGCGAGATCGTCCGGTGGGGGGCCGACCTCGCCAGGATCGAGGGTCGCGCCGGTGCCGAGACGATTGAGGTCGCCCTCGTCCGATCCGGCACGGAGCTGGGAGCCGAGACTGGATCGTCGAACGGGCCAGCGCCCGGACCAGCGATGAAGTCCGGTGGCGGCGCTCGGAAGCGGATCCGCGTCAACGGCGTGCCCCGTCGGGCGACAGGTCTCATCGGCCTTCTGCGGGCGGTCGTCTTCGCCCCGGAAGAGATGCTCCTCGTCGTCGGGTCGCCGGGCCTTCGCCGTGCGGCCGTCGACCAGCTCGCGGCGCAACGCGGCTCCGCCTATCTGCGCGACCTAGCGACCTACGGCCGGACGCTCCAGCAACGGAACAGCCTGCTGAGGGCGATTCGTGAGGAGCAGGCCGATCGAAGCGAGCTGCGGTTCTGGGACGGCACATTCCTCGAGGCCGGCAGCGCCATCGTCGAGGCCCGCCTGCGCCTTCTCGATGACCTGGCTCTGCCGCTCGCCCAGGCCCACGCCGAGATCGCACCGGAGGAAGCGGCCGCCAGTCGGCTCGCGATCCGGTACGCGACGAATGCCCCGGCGCTGCCCGGTGAATCGGCGCGGGACGCGCTCGCCAGGCGCCTCCAGGAGACCGCCGAGAAGGAGGTCTGGAACGGGTCCACGCTTGTCGGCCCGCACCGCGACGACCTCGTCTTCGAGCTCAACGGCCGCGACCTGTCCGGATTCGCATCGCGTGGCCAGCAGCGCACGGCGATCCTCGCTCTCAAGCTCGCCGAGCTCGACCTCCTGACCGAGCAGGACGGTCGTCCGCCGCTCCTCCTGCTCGACGACGTTTTCTCGGAGCTGGACCCGGACCGGCGGGCGCATCTCGTCCGCCGAATCGCCGAGCTGCCGCAGGCGTTCGTGACGACGACAACCCTGGCCGACCTTGACCACGCCCTCGTTGCCGCGGCCACGACCTGGGACGTGACACCCGACGACGGCGAAGGCGCCAGGCTCGTACCCGCGCGGACGACGGTCCGATGACCGGTCGCCGCCGCCCGATGACGAGAATCGGCGACCTGCTGCCGGACGCCGCCCGTGGCCTCGGGCTCGAGGACGAGCTCCGCCTGTCCCGGGCGATGGCCACATTCGAGGCGATCGTCGCCGAACGCGTCCCTGCCGCGGCCGGGGGATGCCGGGTCCTCCGACTCGACGGATTCGACCTCGTCGTCGAGGCGGATGCGCCGATCGTCGCCCAGGAACTGCGCCTCCGCACAACCGAGCTCCTCGCCGCGTTCGCCGCCTCCCCGGCGGGCACCGGCGCACGGGAACTCCGGGTCCACGTTCGGCGCGGAGGCGCCCGCGTATAATCCCGCACACCTGCCAGCCGTCTCGGGGCGAGAATCTCGTTCGAACCGAGATCCACCTCCCGCCGTCCCGCGCCGCCCATCGAACACCGGCGACTGCCGATCACGAGAGAGCTGCATGGCCGTCCGTCTCCAAATGAAGCTCGGCGTCATTGCCGAGCCAGATCGCGTAACCGACTCGCCCGACACGGTCGTCGTCGTCGAGCCGAGCGTCGGTTCCGTGGCGCGGTCGAAGGGAAACTTGTACCTCCTCGTGACCTCGACGGTCGCGAGCCAACGTGCCCAGGAGGCGACGCAGCTCGCCGCCGAGACGATCCGGAGCGAGTACTACTACGACGAGTCGGCGGGAATCCGGGTCTGCCTGGAGAAGGCGATCGCATCGGCCAACAAGCGCCTGGCCCACCAGCGCGACCGCCTCAACCTCCAAGGGGACGGCGTGAACGGGCCGATCGGGATCGGTGTGGCCGTCGTCCGGGGCAACGAGCTGTACGTCGCCACGATCGGGCCCGCCGAGGCCTATCTCATTCGCCAGGCTCGCCTCTCGACGCTGCCCGACCCGCACCGGGAGCGCGGCCTGCCTACCAAGGACCTCGAGCCGGACGTCTGGCGCGGCGAGATCTCCGTCGGGGATTCGCTCGTCCTCATTTCGCCGAACGTCATGAGCCGCCTCGGCCCGGACGAGCTCAAGGACGCGATGGTGACGCTCCATCCGCAGCCCGCCATGGAGCATCTCCATCACCGCTTCGTCGCATCGGATGGATCGGCGAGCGACGCGATGATCGCCATCGAGGCGACAGAGGTCGCGTCCACCCACAAGTCACGGGCGCTTGTCCCCGTCCGCCCCGCAGAACCGCTCGCCGGAGCCCCGGATCGCTCGCCGATCCCACTGGCCGACAACGTGACCGATGGCGTCGCAGCCGTGCAGGCTTCGGCGTTCCGCGCCCGGGCCGCGGCCGGCGGCGCGCTCGAACGGCTCGTGGTCCGGCTCCAAGAGCTCCTACCGCGGCGCCGGACCGCGTATCGACGCGTCACGCCGGCGGCGGCGAAGCGGGAGATGCAGCGACGGGCGGCGGTGGCGATCCTGGCGCTCGTCGTCGTCTCGGGCGGGTTGTTCACGGTCGTCTGGGCCGTCGGCGGCCAGAACCCCGGCCAGGAACTTGCGTCGTTGACCGTGGGCGAGGCCGCCCTCCGGACCGCTCGCGACAACCTCGGCAAGGTGTTCGCGCCCGGCGTCGACCTCGTGGACGGCGATCCGTCGAAGGCCCTCGACCTCCTCACCGCCGCCTACGCCGCTCTCGACACGGCCGCGAAGAACGAGGTCCCGGCCTCGACGATCAATCCCCTCCGAAAGCAGGCCCAGGACGGCCTGGACCGCCTCTACGGTGTCAAGCCGGTCGCTTCCGCGACGATCGTGTCCTTCGCCGATAGCGAGGTCCCCTTCGACATCGGCGACATGATCCTGGGGCCGGGCAACGTCCCGTACGTCCTCGATCGGGCCACGAAGTCAATCTATCGGGTCGACCTCGGGACGAGGACCGCGCATCTCATCTACCGCGAGGGAACGAAGGCCTCGGGGATCCTGGAGGGCGCACCGAAGCTCATCGCCCTCGGCGCCTCCCGCGACCTCCTCGTCGTCGACAGCGCCAACATCATGTGGCGCTGGCGCCCTGCCGACGCGGCCGGTAACGGGACGATCATCAAGGTCAAGGTCTCGAACGGGGCGAGCTGGGGCGACGACATCCGTGCGATCGCGACGTTCCTCCGGGTCGCGAGCACCGGGCTCTACAACCTCTACGTCGTCGACCCGTCCGAGGAACAGCTCGTCTACTACTTCCCGGCGTCGGATGGCAGCGGCTTCCCGGCGGCTCCGGTCGATCGGCTGGCGGTCGCCCGAAAGATGGACAAGGTCGACGACCTGTACATCGACGGCGACATCTTCATCACCGACGGCGGCGAGATCGTCCGCTTCGTCGACGGCCGGGCCGAGGGCTGGGCCGCCGATCCGCCACCCGACACGCTGTTGCGGAAAGCGCCGAAGTACCGCCTGATCACCTCCGCGACGGAGAAGCGGAAGGGCGTCCTCTATGCCTATGACCCGACGAGCGCGAGGGTCGTTGCGATCGACAAGGCCAAGGGCACCTACCTCGGGCAGTTCCGGCTCGCCGGCGGGGCCCGGGGCTGGGAGGATATTCGCGGGATGTACCTCGTCCTCGCCGCGGAGGATGCCCCGCCGACCCTCATCTGGGCGACGAGGGACGGCGTCTACTCCTCGATCCTCGACGCCGTCCCGGACGCAGCCGCCCCCTCGCCGGCGGGCTCGGGGAATCCCTCGCCGTCCGGTGGGGCGTCCGGGAGTCCGGGAGGTAGTGCGCCGGCGTCGGCCGCGCCGTGATCCCGCTCCGGGACGCCAACCCCGTTCGGCGGACGCCGGTCGTCACGATCTCGCTCATCGTCGCTTGTGTCATCGCGTTCGCCTACCGCCTCGGGGCCGAGTCGAACGCCGGCGAGACGGGGGTCGAGGAGCTGTTCTTCCGGTTCGGCGTGGTCCCTGCCGAACTGATGGCGGACCTTGAGAAGGGCCGGATCTTCGGCGAGGAGACGCTCGCGATCTTCACGAGCATGTTCCTCCACGTGAACCTGATCCACCTCGTCGGCAACCTGATCTACCTGTGGATCTTCGGCAACAACATCGAAGATCGCCTCGGACGGCTCGGGTTCATCCTCTTTTACTTCGGCGGCGGCGTCGCGGCGGCGATCGCCCAGGTCGCGATCGACCCGACGTCGCACATCCCGATGGTCGGGGCGTCTGGCGCGATCTCAGCCATCCTCGGGGCGTACCGCCTACTTTTCCCGGGCGCCCGGATCCTGTCGCTCGTGTTCCTCGGCTTCTTCTACCA
>JANMPL010000613.1:0-5528 GCA_031369845.1 Chloroflexota bacterium | reverse complement strand
AGGCCGTCGAGGAGGCTGAACTCGGAGTGGACGTGGAGGTGGGTGAAGTCGTTCGGGGCGATCGTCACGGGTGGTCAATGGTAGCCGGGCGGACGGCTACCCGGCTGGATCAGGGCGTGATCGTCAGCTCGCCGACCATGCCGAAGCTGGCGTGAGTGGTGCCGCCGGGGGCGACGATCGAGCACCAGAAGGTGTACGTGCCCGGCATGAGATCGTTGACCGTGAAGATCACGTTCTCATTGCGGTTGACGTCCGTCGACCCGGCGAGCGACGTGCCGACGGACGGTCCGATCTGCATGTTGTGGTCGGGCGAAGCCCAGGCGGGCGGCACGTTCTGGATGAAGAAGACCACCGTCCCCGCCTTGGCCGTGATCTTGTCGGGCTGGTACACAGGTTTTCCGTGCTCCGAATCGCCGACCGCGGTCATCACAACGGGAATGGCGCCCTTCGGCGCCTTCGACGCGACCACGGAGGTGGACGCCAGCGTGGGGACGGGCATCGCGGTGGGGACCGGCGTCGCTGACTCAATCGTTTCCGTCGGACTGGCAGGCGCGGCGCTGGGCGAGGGTGCCGACGTGGGTGCGGCGGGGGTCGGCGAGGTCGACGTTCCGGCAGCAGCGCAGCCCCCGAGCGCCAGCGCGAGTGCAACGACGAGGAGGGTGCGTCGTGGATTCACTTGTCGATGCCTTTCGCCGCGAGCCGAACGGCGCCGACTCGGTGGTCCGACTCGCCATCATGCTGACCGGGTGACCCGAATGCAACCGATCCGTGGACGTTGTCGGCCATCTGACCCATGATCGAGCCATGGACACTCCGCGGCTCCTTCCGACGGCCAGGTTGACGTCGACGCGGTGATCGACCGGCAGCGAGTCGAGGCCCTGGAGGCTCGCGAGAACGCGCGCTTCGTCGCCGAGTCGCCCAAGTCAACAGCGCTCCTCGAGCGATCGCGGCGGACCATGCCGCGAGGCGTGCCGATGTCGTGGATGGACGACCTCTACGAGCATCCGGCGGTGTTCGTGGCGGAAGGTCGCGGGGCGTACATCACCGATGTCGACGGGCATTCCTACCTGGACATGTATGTCGCCGACATGAGCGCGTTTTGCGGCCACGCTCCGGAGCCGGTGGTCAAGGCCGTGAGCCATCGGATGGGCCTCGGCAACCAGTTCCTGATGCCGGGCGAGGACTCGATCGTGGTGGCCGAGCACCTGGCCGATCGCTATGGGCTGCCGAAATGGCAGTTCACCCTCTCGGCGACCCAGGCGAACACCGAGGTCATCCGCCTCGCCCGGGCGGCAACCGATCGCGAGATCATCGTGATGTTCGACGGGAAATACCACGGCCACGGCGACGCGACGCTAGTCGTGCTGGAAAACGGCCAGGTCCTGCCCGAGGAGTTCGGGCTCCCGCGATGGATCACGGGCCAGGCTCGCATCATCGCGTTCAACGATGTCGCGGCCCTCGAAGCGGCCCTCGCGCCGCGTGACGTGGCCCTGGTCCTCGCCGAGCCGGCCATGACGAACGCGGGGTTCATCCTGCCGGACGCCGGCTACCATGACGCGCTTCGCCGGCTGACCCGCGCTACGGGCACGCTGCTGGCCATCGACGAGACGCACACGCTCGTCGCGGCCTATGGCGGCCTGACCCGGGAGTACGCACTCGAACCCGACATGCTGACGATCGGCAAGTCGATCGCGGCCGGCGTGCCGCTCGGCGCGTACGGGATGACCGAGTACGTCGCTTCCCACATCGCCCCGCCGGATGAGCACCACGTCGTTTCCGGCGTCTCAATCGCCCAGGTCTCGACCGGCGGCACGCTGTTCGCGAACGCCCTGTCGATGGCAGCCGGGCGCGCGGCGCTCCTCGAGGTTCTGACGGAGGAAGCTTTCGCGCGATCCGCTGAGCTTGGTGGGCGGATGGCCCACGGTCTTCGCACGGCGATCCGCGTTGCGGGGCTGCCGTGGAGTGTCGTCCAGGTAGGTGCCCACGCCGCCTACTTCTTCGCGGAGGCGCCACCACGTGACGGCGCGGAGTCGCGAGCTGCGGACGATCCTCGGCTTCGCGCGCTCATGCGCGTCTGGCTGGCGAATCGCGGCGTGTGGGAGTCGGGCTGGTGGCTCGGACCGACGGTGTCCCTGGCCCACACCGCGGCTGACGTGGATCGGTACGTCGATCTGTTCGGGCGCTGCCTGGCGGACCTCGTTGCATCGGACAGCCGGGGCGCCTGAGGCGCCTCTCTCCCGATTGGCCCATCATCGCTAGACCATGGAACCGCACCTTCCCCCTCACGACGTTGACCTCGACTTTGATGCCGTGATCGACGGCGCGCTCAATGAGTTGCCGCCGGCCTTCGCCGAGCGGCTCGGCTCTGTGGCGATCGTCGTCGATGAGGAACCGACGCCGGCCCAGTTGGCCTCCGTCGGGGCGCGCGGGTTGTTCGGGATCTACGAAGGCGTTCCACGGACGCGTTGGGGCGCCGAGAACGCAGCGGTCGCGAGCAAGATCACGCTGTTCCGCGGGCCGCTGTCGCGGGCGAACCGGGATCCGGAGCGTCTGGCGGCGGCCATTCGCGACACGCTCCACCATGAGATCGCCCATCACTTCGGGATCGACGACGCGCGGCTGCGAGAGCTGCAGCGTGGCTGAGGAACGCCCGCTCGCTCCGAACCCGATCCTCCGCAGCGAGCGCGTCTACCTGCGCGCGCTTGAGCCGTCCGACGCGGAGCACGTCCATCGCTGGTACCAGCACGCGGACACCGCGCGCCTGATGGGCGAGATGCCGCGAAGTCTCGCCCGCCGCCGGGCCGACGCGGAGGCTGCGACCGGGGAGGCCGGCCGCGACTGGTTCGCGTTCGTGATCTGCCTGGTGGCAGACGACCGCCCGATCGGGCGAGCCGATGTATTCGAGATCGACCGCTACAACGGCTCGGCGGGTTTCGGGCTCGCGATCGGCGAGCACGATCAGCGCGGAGGCGGCCTCGGAACGGAGGCGGTCAACGTCATCGTCGACTTCTGCTTCGGCCAGCTCCGGCTCGAACGGGTCTGGCTGGTGACGGACTCCGTGAATGAGCGTGCCCAGCACGTCTACGGCAAGGCAGGCTTCGTCCACGAGGGCCGACTGCGGCGGGCGTTCTACCAGGACGGCGTGTTCCAGGACGACATCTGGATGGCGATGCTGCGCTCGGAGTGGGAGGCGCTGTCACGGAAGCGGACCTGGGACTTCACGGAGCGCTAAGCCGCGGCCGCGTCCGGGGCATCGGTGAGGTCACACGGTGTCCTGTTACGGGAGGCGTACCAAGGGGCGGCCGAGGTACGCGCGGAGGCGGCTGACGACGTCTTCATTCGTCCGTTGTTACTTCGGGCGTAACACACGACTGCTGAGGAGCCCGATTTGGGCCTTGGACGGCGTCCCGATCGTCCGTTGGTACGAGAGGCGTAACAGGTGGCCTACAACGCAAGCTTTTCCGCGACGACTGGCGCGATCCGATCTACCCAGAGCGCGTACTGGGCTCCTGACGGGTGGAGCCCGTCGTTGGCGACGAGCGACGGGTCGGAGGCGGCCAGGAGGGACAGGTCGTGGATATCGACGAACGCGATCCCTCGCGCCGCCGAGAGTTCGAGCAGGATCGCGTTGTTTCGCCGGATCGCGGCCGCTTGCAACGCCGGATCGCCGTACGCGGCGCCCTGCGGTGTAACCGTGTAGTCGGGCGTCGCAACGACGACGATCCGATTCGCGGCAAGCGCCGCGAGGAGCTCGTCGAGGATGAGCTCCCCGTTCTGCGCGTAACTCGCTTCCGGGACGCCCTGGACGGCATCATTGACGCCGATGAGGAGCGTCGCGAATTCCGGCCGCAGCGAACTGAGCTGAGGCAGCTCGACCTCGATCACGTTGCTCGACGTGAATCCGTTCACCCCGAGGTTCGCGACGAGTTCGAGGCCACCGGCGGCGAGCCGGGCTACGAGCTGGTCCGGCCAGCGCTCGTCGGCGCCGCGGGTGGCCGTCCCGATCGTGTACGAGTCGCCGAGCGCGACGTAACGAAGGCTCACCGCGCCCCGGCGACGAAATCGAGGACGAGCCGTTCGAACTCGCGCGGCCGTTCGAGGGTCAGCATGTGGGCGGCGTCGGGCACGCTCAGGAAGCCGGCGCCCGGGATCTCGGCAGCGAGGCGGCTCGCCGCGTCCCGTGTCGCGGCCTGGTCCGCCTCGCCGACGACGATCAACGTCGGACAGGCGATCTCCGCGAGTCGGGCGTGGGCGGGCGGCTCCAGCTCGGTCTCGGGGGCGCTCTCCGGATCCCATTCGGGCAGCTCGAAGGCGTCCCGTTGCATTCTCCCTACGAAGGCTCGGATCTCCGGATCGACCGCGTCGGCCGGCCGCGACGGCCCGTCCACCCATGCCCGAAGGTTTACCTCGACCGCCGCGTCGAGATCGCCTCGATCGAGGGCGTCGATCTCGTCGTGCCAGACGGCACGCAGATCGTCGGTCGCGCCACCGTACAACGCCCCGCCCGGAGCCGCCAGCACCAGCGACGCCACCGCCTGCGGCTGGGCGAGTGCAGCCTCGACCGCAATCCCCGCCCCGACCGATGTCCCGACGACGTGAGCTCGAGCGATCCCGAGTTCGTCGAGCAGCCCGAGCAGGTCTGCGTGCTGGGACCACGGCCCGCTCGGTGGCAGGCTCTCGCCGTAGCCACGCAGGTCGTAGCGGACGACGCGGTATGCCGAGGCGAAGGCCGGCCACTGGGGATCCCACATCCGGCGATCGGCGACGCCTGCGTGGACGAGCACGAGGGGCTCGCCCGAGCCCGCGATTTCGAAGGCAAGGCCGGTCGCCGTGCGGCCGCTGACCGCTTGATCGAACATCGTGCCAGTATGCACAGCGGGCGCGATAGGCCCTATCCTTCAGCGGGCGCTTCTGCCATCGACCCGGGAAACGGACCTTCAAGGTTGACCCTTGCCCGGCCGCTCCCCCGTCGGTACGATGCGCGCCAATGGTCGCCCCGCGGGGCGAACGTTCTTCGAGACCGCGCCGGACCTAGTGTCAAGACCATCGGCCGACGCGAACCGATCTCGATGTTGGAGGAGGACACATGCGCAACCGTTCATTTGGCCTGACGCTGTTCGGCGGTCTGGCCATCATCGTGGGGGCCTGCGGCAGCGCGGCAACGCCCAGCCCGTCGGCAGCCACGCAGCCGCCCAGCTCGACCGGCCCGACCGCGTCGACCGCGACGTCACCATCGGCCCCGGCATCGCAGGCCGCCAAGTCGGATCTGAAGATCGGCGTCGTGACCGACATCGGAACCCTCAACGACAAGAACTACAACGAGTATTCGTTCAAGGGCGCCCAGGAAGGCGCGGCCGCGATCGGCGCCGCCGCCCCCACCTCGATCGTTCCGACGAGTGCCTCGGAGTACGCTCCGTCGATCAAGTCGTTCGTCGACCAGAAGTTCGACGTGATCATCACGGTCGGCTTCAACCTCGCGACAGCGACGGTCCAGGCCGCCCACGACAACCCCGGCATCTGGTTCCTCG
>JANMPL010000605.1:0-1756 GCA_031369845.1 Chloroflexota bacterium | reverse complement strand
GGACGCCAGTGGCCCGGAGGTTCGGCCCGGTCATGCACATGCGGAGGGCGGTGGCCGTATCGATCCTGCCGAGGCCGCGCATGCGGCGGACGAAGATCTCGTTCTCGTTGAGCAGCCCGAGGTTCGCCTCGATCTGGCTCGTCGCGCGGGTCATCCAGTCGCCAAGCCGGCTCATGAATTCGTGGTTCAGATCGCCGTTCACGCCGCCGATCCGGAAGTAGTTGAACAGCATCCGCTGGCCGGTCAGGCTGGCCAGCATCTCGACGATCTCGTCGCGCTCGATGAAGCTCCACAGGATCGGCGTGAGGCCGCCGAGATCGAGGGCCATCCAGCCCATGAAGAGGGCGTGGCTCGCGATGCGGTTGAGCTCCGACGAGAGAACCCGGATGTATTCCGCGCGTCGCGGCACCTCGACGTCGAGCAGCTTCTCGAAGGCCATGACCGGCGGCCACTCGCAGTAGAGCGACGAGACGTACTCGAGGGGGTCGACCTGGCTGATGACCTGGTGGTAGTCGGCGTTCTCGCAGAGCTTCTCGACGCCGCGGTGGAGATAGCCGAGCACCGGGTCGAGGTCGACGACCTTCTCACCGTCGAGCTTCAGGACGACGCGCAGCACGCCATGGGTGGACGGGTGCTGCGGCCCCATGTTGATGAACATCTCGCCGTCGCGAAGCGTGTAGAACTCGGCCTCGCGCTCCGTCCGCGGCGGGTATGGCGGGACCGGCTCGAAGACGCCGGCCTGCTCGTCGAGGATGACGCGCGGGTCGTCGGCGGAGGCGTGGCGGGGGTTGGTCGTCGTCACGATGAGGACCGACGGATCAGGGCGGCAGATTTGGCGTTGCGCGGCGAGTGGGTCTGCTCCATGTGGCGGACGCCGCCGCCGGGCGAGCGGGCCGAATCGTCGGCGAGGTAGAAGTCCTTCCGGAGCGGGAAGCTCTGGTAGTCGGGCGGCATGTAGATCCGGCGGAGGTCGCGATTGCCCTCGAACGTGATCCCGAACATGTCGTACGCCTCGCGTTCCATCCACTCGGCGCCCTTCCACATGAAGGTGACCGATGGGACGCGCGGATCCTCTCGCGACAACCCGCCGGCGATCACGCGGAGCCAGTCCGGCGTCGTCGGGCTCCAGAGGTGGTAGACGACCTGCATCTCCGTGCCGGTGTCGACGCCGGCGAGGTCGGCCAGGAGCGCGAAGCGCAGGGCCGGGTCGTCGTGCAGGGCGCGCATGACCGCGGCCACGTCGCCCGGCGCGACGCGGATCTCGGTGGTGTCGTGGCGCTGCGTGACGGGACCCTGGAGCTGCTCGCCCAGGGCGGCCTCGAGGCGGCGCTTCAGCGCGGTGTCGATGGCGCGAGTCCTCCCCGGGCCTAGACGCCGGCCGGCACGCTGGGGCCGATCTTGCGATCGGGCCAATGCCCGCGGCGGTCCATGATGAGTTGCTGCAGCTTGAGCATGCCGTAGATCAGCCCCTCGGGACGCGGCGGGCAGCCAGGCACGTACACGTCCACGGGCATCACGCGGTCGATGCCCTGCACGGTGGCGTAGGAGCGCTTGTAGCGGCCGCCGGAGCAGGTGCAGTCGCCCATGGCCACGCACCACTTCGGTTCCGGCATCTGCTCCCAGAGGCGGACCAGGGGACCGGCCATCTTGGTCGTGATCGTGCCCGCCACGTTGAGCACGTCGGCCTGTCGCGGGCTGGCGCGGATGGGGAACTTGCCGAAGCGGTCCTTGTCGTTGCGCGAGGTGGCCGCCGACA
>JANMPL010000603.1:0-3224 GCA_031369845.1 Chloroflexota bacterium | reverse complement strand
CCGAGCCGTTCGAGCGCCGGCCGGTAGAGCGAGACGACCTGGCGACGGGCATCGAGCCCGACCACCGCGTAGGCATCGCCGATCCGCTCTGATTCGGTCAGGCCCGGGAGCGTCGGCGCGTCGGTCGGTGGAAGCCGGAGGTCCATCGGCCGGCCGGCGACCCGCCCGGGAACGGCGCCGCGGACAGATCCCGCCACCTCGCGAAGCTGCCAGAGGAGCTCGCGCCGCGGCCGACCGAGCGAGTCCAGCGCCCCGACCCGGATCAGCCGCTCGATCGTCTCCTCCGGCAGGCCGGTCCGCTCGACGACCTCGGCGAGCGACCGATACGGGCCGCGCTCCAGCTCACGATCGAGGAGCGTCTCGTGCTCCTCGCCGATCCCCTTCACGAGCCTAAGACCGAGGCGGACGCCCCAGCCCACAGCGCCGTCAATCGCCCAGCGCTCACGGGCCGCGATCGACGGCATGAAACAGGCCGGCGACCGGACGGGATCCGGCCGCCGATCGATGCCCGCGTCCTCGGGGAGTGGCTCATCCACCCCGTCCGCGCTCGCCCAGCCCGGCCGCCCCACCCACTCGGTCGTCGTTTTGTAGCGCGACCGGTTGACGTCGACCGGCAGGACCGCCACACCGTGCCTTTTCGCGTCGTTGACGAGGACCTCGACCGGATAGAAGCCCATCGGCTGGGCGTTGATCAGCCCGACGAGGAACTGGGCCGGGTAGAAGAGCTTCAGGAACGACGACTCGTAGGCGGTGCGGGCGAACGCCGCTGCGTGGCTCTTGGCGAAGCCGAAGCTCGCGAATGCGGCGACTTGGCGAAAGAGCTCCTCGGCAATCTCCTCGGTCATCCCCGGTTGGCGCATGCAGCCGTCGTGGAACTGCGCGTGGAGCTTCTCCATCTCGCGGGTCGAACGCCAGGTGCCCATCGCCCGGCGGAACCCGTCGGAGTCGGCGGGGCTGAACCCGGCAACCTCGATCGCGATCCGCATGACCTGCTCCTGGTAGAGGATCACCCCCATCGAATCGCGGAGGACCGGCTCCAGGCTCGGATGGAGGTAGGTCACCTCCTCGAGACCCTGCTTCCGGCGGAGATACGGGTGGACTGCGTTGCCCTGGATCGGGCCGGGGCGGATGATCGCGACCTCGACGACGAGATCGTCGAGGCTGCCCGGCCGTGACTTTGGCAGGGTCTGCATCTGGGCCCGGCTCTCGACCTGGAAGACCCCGACGGTGTCCGCCGCCTGGAGCATCTCGAAGACTTCCGTGATCTCCTCCGGCAGGCGGTCGAGGTCGATGCAGGCGGCGCAGTCGTGCTCGATGAGCTGGAGCGTCTCGTCGATCGCGGCGAGCATCCCGAGCCCGAGCAGGTCGAGCTTGATGAGCTTGAGGGTCTCGACGTCGCGCTTGTCGAACTGGACGACGACTCGATCCGGCATCGTTGCCCGCTCGAGCGGGGCGATGTCGATGAGCGGGGCGGCCGTGACGAGCATGCCGCCGCTATGGATCGACAGGTGGCGCGGGAACCCGTCGATCCGGGCACAGAACTCCAACCAGCGCTCCCAGTCGGAGAGGTGGCGGGTGCTTCCACCGAGTGCCTTCGGCGGCGGCTCAGGCTCGATGCGCGCGACCGACGACTGGCCCGCCGACCCGCCACGGCCCATCGTCGCCGTCGACGGGGAGGGCGGGTCCCACCGGTTCGGGCGACCCAGCCGATCTGTCTGGCGCGGCGGCGGCTCCACCTGGCCACTCTCCGGATCGATTTGACGGCCGTCAACGAGGCCAGGGGCGATCAACTGCCCCCTGTCGGCCGCGTAGCCCGTCCCCTTCCCCGCCCGCAGCCAGGCGACGCTCGCCGGCGTGTCACCGGGTCCACCCTCGTCGTCGTGCCGCCCACCCGGCCGGACCGACGGCGGTGATTCGGGGGCCCCCTCCCACATCCCCGATCGCGACGGGCCTGGCGCAGTCGGCCCGCCGTCCTCGCCGTCTCCACTAGTCGCCAGGGTGCTAGCCGGAGGCTCAATCTCCGAAGAAGCGCTGCTCTCGACGACTCCTGGCGAGCCGGATGCCGTGGTTCGTGCGTCAATGCCGACTGGCGACGCGGTCGGACGAGCTTCCTGGGATGCCTGTTGGGCATCCAGCCCGTCCTGTAGCTGTTTGGCGACTATTCCGGTGTCGGGAAGAGCCCCAGCCGAAGCGCCGAGCGGGGTCTCGGCGATCCAGCCGAACGGCCGCGGCGCATCCGGGTCCGCCGGCTTCGGCGGCTGGCGCCATGGCGGCACCTTCCCGACGAGCGGGATCCGGGTATTCAGCTGGCCCATCCCGTCGACGAGATCCTCGGACCGATGGCTCGCAGGGGCGTCGCCTCGGTCCTCGGAGGGCTGGCCGCTGGTCCGCGCGCGCAACCGGCCCATGCCGTCGACGAGGCCGCGTTCCTTGGCCTCCGTCGCCGCCAGTGCCTCGGCCGGTTCTCCTTCGCCCGTTCGCTTGAAGAATTCCGCAAACCCGCCGTCCGCCTCCAGGTCGCGCCGGACCATGACCGAGTCGTACGTCTCGAGCGCCTTCGCCACCCGGTCGACGAGCGGCCGCGGAAACCCCAGCGCGACCCCCACCTCCCGCACAGCCGACCGCGCCCGGTACGTGACGAGGTTGCAGACCATCCCCGTGTGCTCCGGCCCGTAGGTCCTGTAGACGTACTGGATGACCTCCTCCCGCCGCGCCGAACTGAAGTCGATATCGACGTCCGGATAGGTTGTCCGGCCCTCGTTGATGAACCGCTCGAACAGGAGGTTGTGGCCGATCGGCTCGACCCGGCTGATCCCGAGGGTGTAGGCGACGATCGAGCTGGCCGCACTGCCGCGACCCTGGGCCGGGATCCCCTGCTCCCTGGCGAACCGCATCAGGTCCCAGCAGATCAGGAAGAACTCGGCGAGCCCGGCCCGCTCGATCACATCGAGCTCGTGGGCGAGCCGATTGACGACGGCTGAGGTCAGTGGGTGATAACGCTTCCGGGCGCCGGCCTGGCACAGCTCGACGAGATATGAGAACGGGGTCTCGCCTTTCGGCACCGAGAAGCCCGGGAACCGGTACTGCTCGAACCCGAGATCGACCGAGCACGACGCAGCCAGCTCGCCCGCGGTCGCGATCCCCTCGGCCCAGGCCCGGGCGGTGCGAGGATCAATGCGGGCGAACGCCGGGTCGCCTGGTGGCAGCGCCGCGATCTGCTCCCC
>JANMPL010000576.1:0-3010 GCA_031369845.1 Chloroflexota bacterium | reverse complement strand
CGGCCGTCGGCGTGGGAGTCGGGACCGGTGTGGCGGTGGGTGTCGAGACCGGTGTGGCGGTGGGTGTCGGTGCCGGCGTCGGTGCGACCGTCGGCGTGGGCGCTGGTGTCGGTACGGCTGTCGGCACTGCTGTCGGTGCCGGGGTCGGCACGGCTGTTGGCACCGCTGTCGGGGCCGGGGTCGGGGCCGGGGTCGGCGGCGGAGTCGGCGCGGGGGTGGGAGTCGCCGCCGGGGTGATCAACACGGTCGCGCGAGCAAGCTCAACGCCGGTGACGCCTGCGCCGGCGACGGCCGCCGGATCTGCGGCAAGGGCCGCAACGACGTGACTCGATCCTGGGCTGGCCGCCGGGACGACGAAGGCGATCTTGAATGCGCCGCGGCCAGTGACGATGACGAGCGGCATCCCATCCGCGACTCCGTCCCAGGTGAGCTGGACCGCGGCCCGGCGAGCGAAGTCCGTTGCGCGAACGGTCAGCTTCTGGCCGACTCCGACGGGCGAGGGAGACACCTTGATCGCGGGTCCGGTTGCCGCTGCCGCGGGGAGCCAGGCGATGACGAGCGCAGGCACGAGTAGCAGCATCGGCAGCGTGGCAAGGGCGTTGGTCATCCGGCTCGTCGGCTTGCGCCGCCGAGGTGACGTCTCCGGGTGAACTCGGTCGGCTGGATCCGCGATTCGGATGTTTCGCACGATAGTCAGTACCTCCCGGAGGGACCCGGGAGGCGGACGTGCGCCGTGGGTGAACCACGCTGGGCGCTGTGCGCGCGGCAGGTGGGAAACCGACTCGGCAGCTCGGCCGCCTGTTGCCAGGCCCGGTAGCTTTGCGACCCCGTCTCGCGACGGGTGTGCGTTTTCGGTCGCTGCGCGCAAGCCCGGTGAGCGGGCTGCTGCAGGTTCCCAAATGGTGGCGGCCGTCGGCCCGGATGACAACCCTGACCATGGTCCGCGAAGCCGCGGGGCGGGATCAGCGAGTCATGGGGTCAGCGTCGTAGCGGGCGTGCGCCCCTTCGCACTGAAGCTCATCAGAACGCACCACGGCGGCTAGTACCGGCGGGAATCGCTCCGATCCTTCGAGCGGGACCTCCGTCCCACCGCCTGTCGGTAGATCGCCGCGAGTTGGGCGTAGTTGGGCTCGGGCGCGTAGGCGTCGAGGTAGGCCCGACGCGCAGCCGCGCCCATCGAGGCCGTGACGTTCACGTCCCCGGCAAGACCCTTCACGGCATCAGCCAGGGCGCGCGGATCGCCGGGCTTGACGAGCCGGCCGGTCCGCGCGTCATCGACCATGTCGTTCATCGCCCCGAGACCAGAGGCGATGACCGGCAGCCCGGCCGCGAACGCCTCGATCACAGTGAGCGGCATTCCCTCGTACCAGAGCGATGGAAAGATGAGGGCACGCGCGGAGCGCATCTCCGCCTGGACCTCATCCCGCGCCAGCGGTCCGACGAACGTGACACCTGGCAGGGCGGCTGCGGCCGCCTCGACCTCGTCCGCGAGCGGTCCGCCGCCGACGATCCGTAGCGCCAGGTCGGGATCGAGGAGGCGCCACGCCGCGAGCAGCGTTCGAAGACCCTTTTCCTCTGCCAGTCGGCCGACGAACAAGAAGGGCCCTTGGCCGTAGCGCCCGCGCTCCCCCGATTCGTCGACAGCCGCATCGCCGGGATCGCCGGGATCGGGCGCGAAGTTCGGTTTCACGAGCAGGCGGTCGGCCGGCAGCCCGCCGGCGACGAATCGGTCCCGTCCGAAGGCCGTCAGGGCGACGAATGCGTCGACGTCGCGGTGCCACGTCCGCCGCGCCCGATGGACGGCCAGCATGGCCGTGACCGCCGCCGTCTGGGCGCGAGAGTCGCGGTAGCAGGCGTGGACGATCGCCGGCATCGCGATCCGCCTGCCGACGCAGTCTTCGCACGGCGCACCGTCCCGGAAGAGCGTCGCCGCGGGACAGATGAGCCGGTAGTTGTGGAGGGTCTGGACGACGGCGGCGCCGGTGGCGCGGGCCGCGCCGTGGACCGCAGGCGACAGGAGCGGCAGGAAATTATGAACATGGACGACGTTCGCCCCGACGGCCCGAGCTCGCTCCGCGACTGCGTCGGCAGCTGCGCTGGCCCAGACGGTCCGAACCGCGAGGCGAACGCGATACGAAGCTGACGGCCGATCCGGAATCTCGTCGTTGTCCACGACGAGGCGCTCTACCCGGTGGCCATGCCTGGCGAGCAGCTCGCTCTCGGCGTCGAACACGGCATCCTCGCCGCCCGACTGGCGATAGCGGTTGTGGACGAGGAGGACGGATTCGATGGGATCGGTGTCGCCGGGCACCGTGGAATCCGGGATCGTGGCCGTGTCGGGAAGCACTCATCTATCCTAGACGGAGGCGCGGGCCGGCCAAAAGCTGGCCCCGTCAGCAGCCAGCGCCGCTCGAGCCGGCCGTGGCAAGGGGGACAGACCAATGGCTACATGCGCGTTCTGATCACGGGCAGCGAGGGTTACATCGGTACGATCCTCGCGCCATACCTGCTTGCCCGCGGCCACGACGTCGTCGGCATCGACACGGGATTCCACAAGGTCGGCTGGCTCTACAACGGCGTCGACCGCTCGCCCGCCGTGCGCTCCGCAGACATCCGGCAGCTGACGGCCGACGATCTTCGCGGCTTCGACGCGGTCGTCCACCTCGCGGAGCTGTCGAACGATCCCGTCGGCCAGCTCAATCCCGCCATCACGTTCGAGATCAACCATCTGGGCAGCGTCCGCCTGGCGACGCTCGCCCGCGAGGTCGGCGTCGAGCGGTTCATCTACATGTCGTCGTGCAGCGTCTACGGGTCCGCTGGCGATGAGTTCAGCACCGAGACCTCGGAAGTCCAGCCGCTGACGGCCTACGCCGAGTGCAAGGTCCTCGTCGAGCGCGACGTCGGGCCGCTGGCGAACGACAGCTTCTCACCGACGTTCCTGCGGAACGCCACCGCGTTCGGGGCCTCGCCCCGGATGCGCTTCGACCTCGTCGTCAACGATCTTGCCGGG
>JANMPL010000121.1:0-2443 GCA_031369845.1 Chloroflexota bacterium | reverse complement strand
ACGGTCGCGTTGCGGAGCACGACGTCCGTCAGCACAGCCGATGGCGATTCGGTCGCGGGCGGGCGGGGCTACGCGGGCCTGGGCGCGCTTCCGTGGGAGCACGCTTCCAGGCCGGCGCTCGCCGCGACGGCCAGCGCTCCGCCAAGGAACTGCCGGCGTGAGATCCACCGATCGGGCGATGCCCGAGCCGCCCGGCGCGGCTCCGCGCTATCGGAGGGCACCCCGACGCCCTCCTCAGGCCATTGCGACGGCTGGCCGATCGGCGCGAATTGCCGTCCATCCAAGGGCGACCCAGCCGATCGAGAAACCGAACAGCCCCGCGATTCCCAGGGCCGACCCCAAGGTGCCGGCGACCCCGTCCACTTCGCCAAAGAGGCCGCTGAATACGACAACCATGAACGTGACCAGGTACCCGGCGGCCGCCGCGAGGAAACCGGCGGCCGGACGAGAGAGGGCGCGCGTGCGATAGGTCGCGAGCGCGAAGAGGGTTGTGCCAACGGCCGTGGCGATCAGGCCGATCATCGAGATCGACCATGGGTTGAGGCCCGCAACGACGGGCCGGTCGCCGAAGAATGGCGCCGAGACGATCCCGATGCACGTAACCGCCGTCCCGAATGCGGGCAGTGCAAACGCCGTCCAGATGAGGCGCGGGTGACGCCGAGCCTGGAAGGCACTGAGGCCAATCAGGGCTACGAGGAACGAAGCGAGTCCGGCGAGGATGAACGCTATCCCGGGAAACGGATCGTCCGACGCGTCGATCGAGGTGGCGACGAAACCCGCCGGAAAGAGCACGCCGCCCAGGATGGCGGCCGCGCCGCCGAGACGAAGAGACATCGTGAACGTCCTTCCTTGTTTGATGTTGGCGTCGCGCCCACGCAGCCGGAGCTGGGCATCGAGCGCGCCGAGCAGGATGTCCGCCACGTCGAACGGTCCGAGCGGGCGTTCCTCGAGGATCGCCGCGAACTCCTCGCCGTAGCGGGCCCGCCAGCGGGCGGGATAGAGACGGATCAGGAGCGATTTCATCGCGGGCCCTGGCCGAGCTGCCGGAGGCCCATCTGGGCGAAGTCCGACAGTCCGCGGAGCTGCTCCGCGAGATTCGACGCCCCGACCGCGGTGAGGCGATATGGGCGCCGTCGGTCGACCGGCGTCAGTGGCTCGATGAGGCCGCGCTCTTCGAGGCGAGCGAGTGCCGCGTAAAGCGTGCCGGCGCCCATCGGCCGACCGGTGCCCTGTTCGACGTCCTGCATGATCGCGTAGCCATGCTTCGGGCCGTCGCTGAGGCTGACCAGGATGAGCAGCGACGGTTCGGCGAACCGTCCGAACTCCGGGATCTTGGGTTCCATCGGACTCCAACTCTTACGACTGTCGATATATCGATTGGCGATATATACTCGTCCGGACTGGGTCGTGTCAAGAGGGAGTTCGCGGAGCGCCAAACCATAACCTTAACGTTAACGGCAAGGATGTGGTACAGTCGGGGGGTGAGCCACCTAGATGCGCCGACCGCGACGGTCGCGCCCCTCCTCCGAATCCAGGAAGTCGCCGCCGATGTCGGGCTGACGACTCGGACGATCCGCTACTACGAAGAGCTTGGGCTACTCAACCCGGCCGCCCGCTCCGAGGGTTCGTACCGGCTCTTCGACGTCGACGATCTCGAGCGGTTGCGATTCATCAAGGGCCTTCGCGATGACGCCGGGTTCAGCCTGACCGAGATCGGCCAGCTCCTCGAAGACGAGGTCGCTCGTACGCGGATCCGTGAGCGATTCCGCTCGAGCGCGGACCCGGTCGAACGGCGGGCTCTGATCGAGGACGCCATCGGCCGGATCGATCGGCAGGTCGGGAGCCTGCGCCAGAAGATCGGGCGACTCGAGGCGATGGTGAGCGAGGCCGAGGGACGGCGGGTCCATCTCGAAACGCATCGCGCCGAGATCGACGCCGGCCTCGAGCCAGCGCCGCACACCCACGAACCGCGCCCGTGACCATTCGATTTCACGGCGTCCGGGCCTTCCGGCACCGCAACTACCGGCTGTTCTTCGGCGGTCAGCTGATCTCGCTCGTCGGGACGTGGATGCAGCAGGTCGCGCAGGCGTGGCTCGTTCTCCAGCTCACCCACGATCCGCTCTGGCTCGGGATCGTGGCGGTCGCCCAGTTCGCGCCGGTCATCGTGTTCGGCCTGTTCGGCGGCGTGATCGCCGATCAGTTGCCGAAACGGAAGACGCTGCTCGTGACCCAGATCGTCGCGATGGTCCTCGCGTTCATCCTGTTCGGGCTGACCGCCAGCGGCGTCGTCCAAGTGTGGCACGTCATGATCCCGAGGAGCGCGCCGAGGATCATCACGTGCCAGACCTCGACGACCCCGGTCGCGGTCAGCCCGAACAGGATGAACGCGAGGATCATCGCCACGGTCTGGGTGGCCATCAGCGTCTGGCGCTTCGGGAGCTGG
>JANMPL010000366.1:0-1701 GCA_031369845.1 Chloroflexota bacterium | reverse complement strand
GGGCAGGACCCCAGGTCGGACCGGAGGACGTGCGATTGAAGTCATCGAAAATGGTCGTCGGTGACGCGGGCGGCGGAGCATCGGCGCGCGAGACCGGAGGGACGTATGTCGAGGCTACCGCTTCCCGCTGCACGGGCTCAGCAGGGATCGACAGCAGTGATCCAGCGGCGATGATCGAGGTAAGGGTTGCGACCTTGAGCCGCCGGAATGCGAAGCGGCCTGGACCGTGGTCCCGACCGGAGCCGACGTCTGGCATCGCCGATCCCTTCCCCGAAGACTTCTGCCTCTGCCGGCTCCCGCACCCAATCTGTCAATTCACGGTGTACTGACGAGGTAACGATAGTCCCGATGGGTCTTGGGGTCAAAGCGGGTTCTCGTGTCGCGCGGCGGTCCGTGGCTGCATGACCTCGGAAGCCCAAGCATCTGGTCTGATTACAGCCGATAACTGGACCGGAATCGCACCACCCGGCACTCATGCCGCTATGGCGTTGAGTCCGGGGTGATTAAGAGTCAGTTGCTCTGCCATTGAGCTACCGGCCCAGCGAGGCGAGAGGATACCTCAGATCGCACTGAGCGACGGCTCAGGCGGGAGTCGGCGAGCGCTCCGGCTCGTCCGATTCGCCCTCGATCGTGACATGCGGCAGCCAGCCGAGCCAGCTCGGCAGCCACCAGTTCCAGTCGCCCAGCAGGCGCATCGTGGCCGGCAGCAGCACGCTCCGGACGATCGTCGCATCGAGGAAGACGGCCACCGCCAGTCCGAGACCCAGCTGCTTGATCACGGTCACGTCTAATGTCACGAAAACGGAGAAGACCACGACCATGATCGCGGCGGCGCTCGTGATCGTCCCCGATGTGATCGCGATGCCCCGCGCGACCGCCTCGTTCGACGGCAGCCCGCGGTCGCGCGCCTCCTTGATCCTCGTGAGGATGAAGACGTGGTAGTCCATCGAAAGGCCGAACAGGATCGTGAAGATGAAGACGGGGATGAAGCCCTCGATCGGCCCCGGCTTGAAGTTGAGGCGATCCGCCAGGTTGCCGTCCTGGAACACCCAGACGAGGACCCCGTAAGCCGCGCCGGTCGACAGCAGATTGAGGAGGATCGCCTTGATCGGGATCACGATCGACCGGAAGGCGTCGAGTAGCAGCAGGAACGAGAGCGTGAGGACAAAGGCCATCACGACCTTCATGCCGTTGGCGTAGAAGTTGACGATGTCCAGCGTGTAGGCGGCTTCGCCGGTCACGTACGCCCTGACGCCGGGCAGCCCACCGAACGTCTGCGGGACGACCGCGGTTCTGATCTGGTGGACGATGTCCTGGTTCCGCTGATCGTTGCCGCCCCCTGCCATCACGTACGAAATAAGCGCGACGTGCCCGTCCGATGACGTGAAGGTCTGCGTCGGTTCACTGATCCCATCGGTGGCCAGGATCGCCTTCGACAGCTCCTCGATCGCCGCCTTGGTTGGGGCCTCGTCGGCGTGCGTGACGACGACGTCGAGCTCGAGCGTCGATCCGCCAGGCCACTTCTCGTTCAGGAGGTTGACCGCCTGAACGCCATCGAGGCTGTCCGGGAATGACGTGAACTCGGCCTGGCCCATGTGGAGCCGGAGCACGGGCGAGGCGAGGGCGAGCATGAAGATTGTCGTCGTGGCGGCGGCAATGATCGGCCGTCGCATGACCGCCCGGACGAGGACCGCCCAGATG
>JANMPL010000346.1:0-3463 GCA_031369845.1 Chloroflexota bacterium | reverse complement strand
CGGCTTGCCGGTGACGACGCCCGGCACCGTGTACCCGGCATGCATTGAGTAGGTGTCCATCATCCAGGCCATGATCTGGGCGTTCGTGTTGACGTCCGGGGCCGGGATGTCCTTCTCCGGGCCGATCAGGACCTCGATTTCGGTGAAGAACCGACGGGTGAGCGCTTCGAGCTCCTTCTGGCTGAGCTTCTTTGGGTCGACGATGACACCGCCCTTGCCGCCGCCGTACGGGATGCCGACGACCGCGCATTTCCACGTCATCCACATCGCCAGCGCCTTGACTTCGTCGAGGCTGACGTCCTGGTGGTACCGAATGCCGCCCTTGGCCGGGCCGCGCCCGAGGTTGTGCTGGACGCGATAGCCCGTATAGACCTGGACAGAGCCGTCGTCCATCTTCACGGGGAAATGGACGATCAGCTCGCGACGCGGCTCGCGGAGCACGCGGCGAAGGCCGGGATCGAGGTTGAGGCGCTCGGCGGCGAGGTCGAACTGCTGCTGGGCGACCTGCCAGGGGTTGATCGCCGCGGCGACCTGCTCTGTCGTCATGGTTCGAGGTGATCCTCCGTACGAGATCGCGGTCCGAGTGGACGGACCGGCTCGCGTGCTGCGGGTCGTCTCCCGGACGGCCCCACGGGGCGATAGGCGTCGCGATGACGCGTCGCGCGGATGAATTAGCGACGAGTATAGCCCGATGAGGCCCACCCGGGCCTTGGCAGTCCACCGTATCGCAACGTCATCGCAACCGTCCCGCAACCGTTGGTCCCGGGCATCGCAGGACCGTTACGGCATTGCGTGGCGGTCGTGCCCGCGTGCGACCTACCGCTTGTAGAGAACCGCCGCGCCGACGCAGCCAGGCCCAAGATGGGGCCCGACCGACGGGCCGACGGTCGAGACCATCACAGTCGACGGATCGACGCCCGACCTCCGGATCACCTCTGCGCTGAACTCCGCGATGTCGGGCGCCATCGTGTGGAGGATCGCGAGCCGTTCGATCGGCCGGGCGCAGATCAGCTCAATGCAGCGCTCCCTCGACTTCGCCCGCGTCCGCGGCTTGTCGGCCGTTTCGACGACGCCGTCCTCGACCGCGATGATCGGCCGCACGGAGAGCAGCGTCCCGATCGCCGCCTGGGTGCCGCTGATCCGTCCGCCCTTCTTCAGGTACTCGAGCGTCTCGAGCGAGACGTACATCCGCAGGTCGGAGGCGCGGTCGCTCAGGACACGGGCGATCTCCGCGGCCGACACCCCGAGCGTTGCCATCTCAAGGCCCATGAACGCTAGGATGCCCTGGGCCATCGACGCGCCCTGGGAGTCGACGATGTGGATCTCTCGATCCGGCATCATGCCTGCCGCGACCTCGGCGCTCTTCATCGCCCCTGAGAGCTTGTGCGAGACGTGGATCGCGACGATCGCGTCGGCGCCGTCCGCGAAGGCCTCGTCGTAGACAGCCTTGAAGTCGCCGGGTCCCGTCGCCGCGGTCTTTGGGAACGGCGCGTTAGGCGCGGTCATGCGCGTCCAGAACTCTTCGGTCGACAGGTCGACGCCGGCTCGGAACGATTCCGTGCCGAACGTCACGGACAGGGGGACGATCCGGATGCCCGCGGCCTTCGCGACGGCGGGATCGAGGTCCGACGCCGAATCGGTGACGAACGCGACGTTGGCCACTGCTTCCTCCTCAGCCCCCAAGCGTTCGACCGATGATACGGGTCGCGTCACCGACCGGACGGGCGGCTCCGCATGACCGAAGCGGCTAGGCTTTCACGTGATGGACCGATCGCTGTGGGCCGTGATGGGCGGCACCTTCACGTTGCGTTTCTCGACCGGTCTGACGGGTGCGATGCTCGCCGTCTACCTGGCGAAGCTCCCGGAGCACGGCGGCGAGGTGGTCGCGCCGACGACTCTGGCCGTTCTCCACTCGACGTTCTATCTCTCGGAGCTCGTGCTGTCGCCGATTTTCGGTGTGTTGTCGGATCGGCTCGGCCACCATCGCATGATGCTGTTCGGGCCGGTGTTCGGGGCGATCGCGGTGATCCTCACGGGGCTCACGACGAACCTCCCGATCCTCGGTGCGACGCGGCTGCTCGAAGGGGCATCGACGGCGGCGAGCGTCCCGTCCATTCTCGGCTACATCGCCGTGGCGACCGCAACGAGCGAGATCCTCCGGGGCAAGGCGGCGGCCCGATTCGAAGGCGCGACCCTCGCCGGATTCGGCGTCGGCTTCGCGGCGGCACCGCTCCTCTTCGCGGCGTTCGGCCCGATCGCCTTCTTCCTCAACGCGTTGGTGTATGGGGCGTCGTTCCTCATCTATCGGTTCGGTGTCGAGGATCGCGACCGCGAAGAACGTGCGGCGGCGGCCACAATGCGGGCCTCCCGGATGGACCTCTCGCGCTACCGGACCCTCCTGCGAAACCCCTACATCTGGCTTCTCGCGCCGACGTGGATCGCGGTCAACGCGTCGATCGGGCTGTGGTTCAGCCAGTCGATCTTCCAGTTCTCGCAGCCCAATCTGGCGTTCCCCGACCAGTTCCTCCACCGCGGCTTCGCGCCCCTCGAAATCTCGTTGACGGCGGTCGTGGTCGGCATCCTGTTCGGGGCCGGGTTGCTCTACTGGGGCAACCGGTTCAAGAGCCTGCGACGGACGACGATCATCCTCTACGGCATCGTCGGTGGCGGCATCCTCGTGGCCGGCGGCGTGGCCATCAATCACGGCGCCGGGCTGCCGTTCGTCGTGCCGGCTGGCGGAGCGCTCGCCGCGGCGTTCGGGTTGTTCGTCCTGGCCGGCGCGACGCCGGCGGCGCTCGGGCTGCTGGCGGACATCTCGGAGCGCTTTCCGAGCGACCGCGGGGCGATCATGGGCCTCTACAGCGTCTTCCTCGCCGTCGGCCAGATCGTTGGCAGCCTGATCGGCGGATTCGCGGCGCAGTGGCGGGGCATCGACGGGCTTCTCGTCGCGACGTTCGGGCTGCTCCTGATCGCGCTGTTCCCGCTCGCGCAGCTCCGGCGCCATGAGCACTATGTCGGCGGGCCCTCGCACGTGGCCACGTTCGATGATGCGGAGGCGGCGCCATGACAAGCAACGGCGGTCGCGACCCGGTCCTCGTTCCGGCGCACGTCGCGCGGGGAGCACGCAAGGCCGTCGTCGCGCCACACCATCTTGCGACCGAGGCCGGCCTCGGCATCTTGCGTGCGGGCGGCGCCGCGGTCGATGCGGCGATTGCCGCGAACGCAGCACTCGCTGTCGTCGGGCCGCTGTTCTGCGGCATCGGCGGCGATGCGTTCTGGCTCATCTGGGACGCCGCCGAGCGCCGTCAGCACGCGCTCAATGGCTCGGGCCGGGCGGGCGCAGCCGCGGACCCGGCGGCGCTGCGGGCGAGTGGACTCGAACGCCTCCCCTTGATCGGGCCCTTGACGATCACCGTCCCGGGCGCCGTCCGTTCCTGGTCGGATGCCCACGCCCGGTTCGGGC
>JANMPL010000331.1:0-1968 GCA_031369845.1 Chloroflexota bacterium | reverse complement strand
GATTGTTCAGGAGGAAGGCAACGCCACGCGTCCCGAGCCGTGCACCGGCAACGCCGGTGGGGAGGCGCCAGATCGCGAGAAGCACCGATGACGTCACGACGCCCGTGACAAGCGCCAGAAACAGCGGTCCGATCGGCGTGTTCGTGAACGCGTGGACTGAGGACAGGATCCCGCTCCGGGTGATCAGGGTGGCAACGAGCGTGAGCGAGAATGAGGCGACGACAAGTGCCACATTCCATGCGACGAGGGAGCCGCGCCGACCCTGCACCATCGCCGAATGAAGGAATGCCGTCGCGGTCAGCCACGGCAGAAGTGCGACGTTCTCGACCGGATCCCAAGCCCAGTAGCCTCCCCAGCCGAGCACGGCGTAGGACCACCAGGCCCCCAGGACGAGTCCCGCTCCCAGGGCGGCCCAGGCACCGAGCGTCCATCGCCGAGTTGCCGCCAGCCAGGTCCGATCGAGCTCATCCCGGAACAGGGCGGAGATCGCCAAGGCGAATGGAATCGCCAGCCCGACCAACCCGAGGTAGAGAAGGGGCGGGTGAATCGCCATGAGCGGGTGGTTCTGGAGGAGGGGATTTGGGCCTGGACCGTCGGCCGGCACGGGCGAGACTCGACCCCAAGGGTTCCCGGGACCGACGACGATCGCGAGAAAGAACACGCGGAGGCCGAACAGGACCGCGAGGGCATACGGCAACCGCTCCTGGTCCCTGCTCGGCGTTCTTCGGGCGAGAAGGGCCGTCAGAACCGCGAGGATGCCGGCCCAGAAGAGAATTGAGCCTTCGAGCGCTCCCCATAGCGATGCGATCGTGTACAGGAGAGGCGTCGCGCGGCTGCCAACCTGGGCGACGTACGCGATCGAGAAGTCTCGAGCCACGAGGCCAAGGACCATCGTGATGTTCGCGGCCGCCGCCATGGCGGCGATCCCGACAGCGAACCATCGGAGAGCCGGATCGAGGCGGCCCGACCGGATCGACCGGACAGCCACGAACAGCCCGACGGCCGCCAACCCGAGCGCCGTGATGCTCGCGGTCAGTCCGGCGACCCCGATCATCCACCACCCCGGATCTGCTCGAGGATCCCCGGCGGGATGGTCTCGCCCGCTTTGAGTGGCTCGTACACCTCCGAATGCTTGATGAGAACCTCGTCGGCGGAGAACACCCCGGGACTACTCGAACGCCCGACCAGCACCACGCCGATCCCGTCTCGGAAGAGCGCTGTTGGCAAAGACCGGCTGCTCACCGCCACAGATGTCTGCCCATCCGAGAGCTGAAACGAGAGGAGACCGGTCGCGCGCACATAGGTCACCGTCCCCGGGACCACGATCCCGTAGAGCCGGACCGGCCCATCGACCGGGCGCGCGACGAGCTCCGTCGGCGTCACGTAGTAGACGACGGCATTCGTCACTGCAAGGCCGCCGACCGCGACCATCGCCGCGGCGACGAGCCCCAGCCCGAGCAGCGTCGCCGGTCGCGGTCTCGGTCGCGGCCGCATCAGTTCGCCTGGGGCTGTGTCGCCGCCTCGGTGGTCGGTGTGGCTCCGCGTCGGTCGATCGCGGCGCGGGCCGCTCGCGCCGTGCGCAGGCGGCGGACGAGGGTGGCCGCATAGGCCGCGAGTGCGCCCAGCGCGAGGAGGTAGGCGCCGGCGACAAAGGCGACATCATTCATGACGACACGAGCAGCGCCTGGTCGGCCTCGTCGCGCGCGCGCTCGAGATCGACCCGCCGATCCAGCAGGTACAGGAAGAGCACCGTGAAAGCCAGCACGCTCGCGAGCAACTCCGCCAGCAGCAGGTGGTCGATGGAGGGGTCGCCGGGTCGGATGACCGTTGGTGGCTGATGCAGGCTGCGCCACCACAAGACGGAGAAATGGACGATGGGCACGTTCGCGAAGCCGACAATCCCGATGACGGCGCTCGCGCGGGCCCGCCGGACCCGATCGGCCAAAGAAGCTCGGATGAGCAGGTAAC
>JANMPL010000328.1:0-2369 GCA_031369845.1 Chloroflexota bacterium | reverse complement strand
CAAGCAGAACCTGTTCTGGGCGTTCGCCTACAACGTCGCCCTTATCCCGTTGGCCGCCGGCGCCTTCTACCCGTTCACGGGCGTTCTGCTCGACCCGATCTTCGCGGCCGCCGCGATGGCCTTGAGCTCGGTGACGGTCGTCTCGAACGCCTTGCGTCTCCGACGGTGGCAGCCGTCAAGCGCTGGGACACGGCCGCCGCCGCCGGAGAAGCTGGCCGTCGCGCCGGGGACGGGCGCGTGACCATCACCGCACAGGGCTAGCGAGGACACGCTCGAGACATTCCCGCGCCGACTGCTACACTGCTGTAGTAGGTCGGTCGGTCCTCAATCTGTCTCATTTCCCCGGAGGCCGCGCCTGCACGCAGACGCAGGTACGACCGGGTGGCACGTCGAAAGCCAGCTGCTACGACGCGGAAACCAAAGGCCAGATCGAGGCCGAGCGCAGGCGCGCGAACACGATCCGTTGACGCGCCGTTGGGCACGGGGTTGTCCGCCGTCAGCCCGGCGGCCGCTGGATCGAACATGGTCGAGCGTGAGGCACTCGTCGTCAGCCACTGGTTCCACTCCGGCGAGGACGGCGAGCCCTACTCGGCGACGATCCGTTTGACCGGTCGGCGGGTCGGGCATGATGGACAGCCCAAGCCGGGCGATACCTTCTCTCAGGAGGACCAGGTCGAGGGCATCGTCCCGCGGACTGGGCCCATCTCGATTGCTTCGTGGGTGTACGGGCTCCAGCCCGGCGAATGGGCGGTGACGGCGGAGCTGATCCGACATCAGAGCGGTCGCTCCACGGAAGGATGGCGGCGTGCCCGCACGGAGCGGGTGCCTCGGGCTAGGTGGTCATGGCGCCGGTGGAACGTCGTGACGGGCGACGAGCAGCCCGTCGCGACCCGGTGGGCGATGCTCGCGCCGCTCGCGCGGACGCCGGCGGTGGTTCCAGGGGTCTTCACGTTGTTGGCGATCATGGCCATCGTCGCAGCGGTGGTCACACAGGCCATCCTTCTCGCGCGCGCGAACATCTCACTCGGCAGCGCGCTTTCCGTCACCTTGCCCGCGACATTCCTCGGAATCCTCGGCGCAAAGCTCTGGCATGCCTTCTTGCATCCTGGCCCCTGGCGCACGTCGCTCAGCGGGTGGTCGGTCGACGGATTCCTAGTGGTGGCACCGGTCGTCGGCATCGCCGCGCTATTGATGTTTCGGCTTCCGATCGGTGTCTTTCTCGACGCGACCGCGCCGGGGATCTTCTTCGCCGTTGCCATCGGACGGGTTGGGTGTTTCTTCACGGGTTGCTGCGCCGGACGGTGCACGGCCTCCCGATGGGGTGTGTGGTCGTCCGATCGGCGCATGGGCGCCCGCCGCGTACCCGCCCAACTGCTCGAGTCCGCAGCGGGTCTGACCATCGGCATCGTGGCACTGGTGCTGGTGCTGGCGAACGCCCCCGGGGTTAGTGGCCTGGTCTTTGTAGCCACGATCGCCGTCTACGTTGTCGTTCGGCAATTCCTCCTCCGCGTGCGAGCGGAACGGCGCGAGTTCTCATGGCGACGCAGCGGTCTCGTCACGAGCCGAAAACCTTAGCTGTCACGTTGGTGCCCGACCGTCCGGCCCTCAACGAGCAAACTGGTGTAGCGGGGCCGGTCAGGCGGCCGACATCCGGCGGCAAGACTCAGCACCGCGGCGCCAGGCCTCGGCGCAAGCTCGTATCATCTCGTCATCGCCGAACCGTTCACAGCTCTCGGCGCAGCGTTCACACACCTCGGCGCACGGGCGGGCGACGGCCCCGCCGCCTTCGGGCCGGATCGTCGGGGTGGAGGCCGGTGATGCCGCCGCCAGCGGCGGCGATCTCGGGATCTGACCTGCTTGGCGGACAGCTCCTACGTCAGCGACGTTGGGCCATCTCGCTCTGGCCGACTGATCCGTCGATCACGGACGCGCGTCCGTCGCGCTGCCGTAGCGACCCTGTTGGGCCAGCCCGTTGAGACGCGCCCGCCGCCCGAAGGCATCCTGCGCCGATGTGACCTTCGAGTGATCGCCGTGCCACGTCGCCAGGGCGGGATCTTGCAGCGCTCGCGCAAACGAGAAGCTCAGGACCCATGAGACCGATCGCCCCGGGGGGGCGTGTGGGCGAACCTCGGCCGCCACCAGTCGGCCCGGCAGGCGCAAAGCCGCGAGCGTCACGGTCACAAGCCGACGCACGGCGGCCCGGGACAGAAGCGCGGCACCCGCGAGCCCACCCCTGCGTGGGCCAGTCGGCCCGCTCGTTGGGGCCCAAACGGCCCGTGACGACTGTAGCCGGGTGAGGCAGCGTGGGCCCAACGCTTGCCGCCCATCTGGCAGCGACGACCGATCGGGATGCCCGAAATGAGCGCAAT
>JANMPL010000305.1:0-1640 GCA_031369845.1 Chloroflexota bacterium | reverse complement strand
AACCGCCACCAGCCGGCACGAGCTCGTGGGGGGTCTTGAGAGCAAGGTTGGCGAGGATCGAGACCATGTTGGCGTTGCCGCAGCGCTCGCCGTAGCCGTTGATCGTCGCCTGGACGTGGCGGATGCCGGCCGTCACCGCGGCCATCGAGTTGGCGACGGCGAGCTCGGCGTCGTTGTGGGTGTGGATGCCCCAGGTAACGTCGGGCGCGTCCTTGTCCGCGTCGAGCGTGCCGCAAACGTCGCCGACGATCGCCAGCAGCTCGTCGGTCATCGTGCCGCCGTTCGTGTCGCAAAGGACGAGCGTCCGGCTGCCCGCTTCTCTTGCCGCTCGGAGGGTCGCGAGGGCGTAGTCGCTGTCGGCCTTGTAGCCGTCGAAGAAATGCTCCGCGTCGTAGACGCTCTCGCGCCCACGATCGACGACGAACCGCACGGAGTCCGCGATCATGTCGAGATTCTCGTTCGGCGTCGCCCCAAGCACCTCGGTCACGTGCAGCAGCCAGCTCTTGCCGAAGATCGTGACGACCGGCGTCTCGGCCGCGACCAGCTCGTGCAGGTTCGGGTCGCTTTCGGCCTTGTTCGAACGATGGCGCGTCGAACCGAACGCAGCGAGCTTCGCGGTTTGCCACGTCATCGTCCGGGCGGCCTTGAAGAACTCGACGTCCTTCGGGTTTGAGCCCGGCCAGCCGCCCTCGACGTAGGGCATGCCGTACTCGTCGAGCATCCGGGCGATGCGCAGCTTGTCGGCGAGCGAGAGCGTGATGTTCTCGCCCTGGGTCCCGTCTCTGAGCGTCGTGTCGTAGAGGGTTACCGGTTTGTCGGTCATCGTGGTTGAGGCTCCCGTCGTGGGTCGGTGTCCGATCGCTATGCCTGGGCCGCTGCGGTCGCCCGCGCGGCCCCGGTAATCGCGATTCGGCCGATGATCGCCTCGGTCATTGCCTGCGTTCCGACCGGCGAGCCTCCCTCGCCGCCAGCCGACATCAGGTCGGCCGTCCGGATGCCGTCGTCAAGCGCCCGCCCGACGGCGGCTTCGATCGCGGCCGCGACTTCCTGCCGGCCCAGGGACCAGCGGGCCAGCATCGCCGCCGACAGGATCGTCCCGATCGGGTTGGCCACGTCGCGTCCGGCCATGTGCGGTGCGGACCCGAGGATCGGTTCGTACAGCCCGAATGTGCCATGGGCCGTGCGCCGTTCTCCGAGCGATGCCGATGGAAGCATCCCGAGGGAGCAGGCCAGCACGCTTGCCTCGTCGGACAGGATGTCGCCGAAGAGGTTCTCGGTCACGAGGACGTCGAACGAAGCGGGCTTCTTGACGAGCTGCATCGCGCACGAATCGACGAGCTGGTGGCTGACCTCGACGTCCGGGTACTCCGCCCGAAGGTCCTCGACGACCGTCCGCCAGAGCCGCGACGTTGCGAGCACGTTGGCTTTGTCGACGCTCGTCAGGCGGTGGCGTCGTCCTCGGGCGAGCTCGAATGCCACCTTGACGACCCGCCGGATCTCCGGCTCCGAGTACGGCAGCGTGTCGAGCGCCGACCGCTCCGAGCCATCACCGGTCGCCTCGCGCCGCTCCCCGAAATAGACCCCGCCGGTCAGTTCGCGCACGATCAGCATGTCCACGCCATCGAGCAGCTCGGGTCGCA
>JANMPL010000302.1:0-5004 GCA_031369845.1 Chloroflexota bacterium | reverse complement strand
GTGGAGCGAAGCACGGCATGAGCGCCCCTGCTCGAGAGCCAGATCTTGTCAGGTGAGGACCCAGAGCTCCTCCTGCTGCTTCCTCGCGAGCTTAGCCGCTGCGTGCTCGGCCGATAGCGGCTGCGGGAGTCTTGCGGCGTGCCGCATGATGATCCCGTGCCGGCGCCGCCGAGCTGTTGAGGGGTTCGTGGACCATGGACATCCAGCTTGGGTCGGAGCGGATCTTCGCGCTCGAGGATCGCCTGGGCGCAGAGGAGGTTCGGCAGCGCGCGATGGATCGGCGCTCGCACGCCTTCGGCAGCGGACTTGGCTCGCTCCTCCAGCGTCCGAAGTCGGACGACATCGACCTGGTCGGCAGTCAGCGCCGGCTTGAGCCGTTCTGGCACGTCGCCTGCCGCGCGACCTACGTCTACGAGCGGACCCGCGATTACGCGGTCAAGGCAAGCGCCCCCGAGGTGCGAGAGGTCACGATCCTCGGCACGAGCTACCCGGTCGCCGAAACGGGTCCCGCGGCCCGATCGTTCACGATCCCGGCACTCGAACACTGTCGCGACGAGTTCGTCCACGAGAACTACGCCGACGGCGGGACGGGCGCACGCGTTCCGGACGCCGCCGCGGTGATGGGCGGGGCGAAGCACGAAGTCTCGGATCCGACAACGCTCGCGGCGGAGGGCACGATCGTGGTCCCGCCCCAGCACCGTGCGTCGTTCATCGTGCGCCAGCTGCTGGCCGAGATGATGAAGCCGGTTCAGGCCGATCGGATGATCGAGGAGTCTCTGGTCCTCGAGAACACCGACCTCTATTACCGACCGATCTGGGCCTTCGAATTCCACTGGCGGCCGAAGGACAAGCGCGGCGTCGTCGAAATCGATGCCCTCACCGGCGAAACGCGCCAGGGCGACTCCCTCATGCCCCAGCTGTCGAAGTTGGTGACCCGCGACGCGCTGTTCGATATCGGTGCCGACACGGTCGGCCTGCTGGTCCCCGGCGGCAGCATCGCAGTCAAGGTCGCGCGTGCCGCATTGGACAAGTCGTACTGAGGGCTCCACTCCAGACCTCGATTTGTGTCAAATGCACGCCCCGTGAGCATTGGTCAACACTCCGATGGTGCCCGGCCAGGCCATGAGCGTAGGCTGACCCGCGCTTGCGTCACCGTTTGTGTCACCTGCTCGCCTGTCGTGCAAATGACAGGAATCCCGTGACGAACGCTCACCCGGCGAGCATTTGACGGATTTCCGCGCCGTCAGGAGCGCGCCCCGCGAACGGACGCGCCTCGCTCAGGCGCGCTTGCGGTCCAAGTCGAGGAACGGGAGCTCGACGACCGTGCCGGCGACGCGGCCGCGACGCCCTTCGACGGTCCACTCGACGTCAACGCGGGAGCCCAGTGGCTCGTGCGATGGCGGCACGGACGCGAGGGCGATCGCCTGCTTGAGGATCGGGCTCCAGCCGACGCTCGTCGCGCGGCCGACCTGGCGACCCCCGACGAGGACGGGACGGGGCGATCGATCGACGACCGGCGAGATGGCCGGTGGCAGGCCCTGGGCGCTGAACAGACCCTCGATGTCATACCAGTCGAGCTGCAGGCCGACAAGCCGGCGCGCCGGCCCGCCGGTGCGCTGCTCCCGCTCGAGGGCCAGGCGGCCGACGAAATCGGCCTTGTCGAGGCTGACGAGCCGCCCGAGACCGATTTCGCCCGGGCTGTAGTTCTGGTCGGGGTTCATCGCGTGGCGCGCCGACGTGTAGTCGACCTCGAGGAGGACGAGTCCGGCTTCGAGCCGGACGACGTCGAGGGCGAGCATCCCGGCGGGCCGGATCCCATAGTCGCGGCCGGCGTTCGCGAGCGATTCCCAGAGCGCGACCGCGTGCTCAGCCGGGACCCAGAGCTCGTAGCCGAGATCGCCTGTGTAGCCGGTCCGCGACACGTCGATCGCGACCTTCTTGCGGCCGGCCTTGAACGTCTCGGCCCGGCGCCGGAAGTAGCGCAGGTCGCTGAACGATCTGCCGGTCGCCGCCTCGAGGACGTCGCGCGACAGCGGACCTTGGAGCGCGACCGCTGCAATCTCCTCGGACACGTCGTCGACGGTCACATCGAGGCCGGCGGAGTTCTGCCGGAGCCAGCGTAGCTGGGGGTCCGCGGCGGTCCAGCGGAACGTCCCGTCGTCGAGGTGATGGACCGTCCCGTCGTCGATCACCTTGCCGTGCTCGTCGCACCACGGCGTGTAATAGACCTGGCCCGGCTTCAGCTTGGTCGCGTCGCGGGCGATGACCCGATCGACCAGGCGGAGCGCGTCGGGTCCACCGACCACGTACTTGTAGAGGGGGCTGACGTCGATGAGCGCGGCCGCCTCGCGGATCGCGTTGTACTCGATGTCGTGGGCATCGGCGTACACCGACGACGCGTAGTAGCCGCTCCACTCCCGCCATTGCTGCTTGCGGTTGAGTGGAGCCGTCGCGGGATGAAACGCCGTTCCGATGCTCATGTGTGCATCAGCCCGCAGTCGCGGCGGGAAGCGATTCCGCAGCGGCGCGGGCGCAGCGCAGGATCGCCGCGACGGACGCGTCGGCGTCGGCGTCGGCCTCGGTCGTGCTCCAGTTGGACACGGAGATGCGCATCGCCGCCATGCCATGCCACGTCGTGCCGCCCAGCCAGCACGTGCCGTCGGCCTGGACCGCCGCGATCACGGCCCGGGTGAACGCGTCGGCTGCTTCCGCGTCGCCCCCGCCCGGCGGCTCGAACCGGACCAGGACCTGGTTGAGGACGACGTCGTTGAGGATCGTGATGCCCTCGGCGCGCAGCCCATCGGCCATCCGGCGGGCGATCGAGCAGCAACGCTCGATGAGATCCGCGAGTCCGGTCCGACCAAGCGATCGGAGCGCCGCGTAGACCGCGAACCCGCGCGCTCGCCGCGAAGACTCCGGCAGCCAGTTGTACGGATCCCGTTCGCCGCCTGCCGTCTCGAGGTAGTACGACGCGCCCAGCGTCATCGCCGCATGGTGCGCGACCGCGTCGCGAACGACGACGATCCCCGAGTCGTATGGCCGTGGGCTTCGTCGCCGACGACGACGGCGATCGGAGGCGCCCCGACGAGACCGTCCTCCTCGTGGTTCCAGCCGGCGGCCTCGAGCACGCGATGGCGAGCCGCGGCGATCGCGGTGAAGTTGGCCATCGTGGCGCCCGTCACGAACCCGACGCTCGATCCGGCGGGCAGCCCGAACAGGTCGACGAGCCAGCCGGCCGCGACCTCTTCGACGACCGATGCCGCCGGCGACAGCGCATACATCGCCGCATTCTGGTCCCACGCGCTCGTCAGCCAGTCGGCCGCGAGCGACGCCGGGACGCCGCCGCCGACGACGAACCCGAAATAGCGCGGTCCCGCCGAGCCGACGGTGCCGGGTTCGGCGTCGCGAGCGAGGGCCTCGATGACGCCACGGGCGCTCTCACCCTGCTCCGGAATCGGCCCGCCAAGTGTCTTCCGCAGGTCGGCCACGTCGACCGGCGGCCAGACCGGCCGGTCCGGCAGCCGGTCCAGAAAATCGGCTGCCAGCTCAGCTGTTCGGCCAAGCAGATCGCGGCGATCGGTCATGCCCGACAGGGTACCCGAGCCCTCGGGTAGAGTGTCGGCTGCATCAAACCTATGCACGCTGGATATCGCGAGGGAGGTCGGGTTGGGCCAGCGCTACGACGCTGTCATCATCGGTGGCGGTCACAACGGACTCGTCAGCGCGGCCTATCTCGCCCGGGCCGGGATGAAAACGCTGGTCCTCGAGAAGCGCCACGTCCTCGGCGGCGCCGCGGTCACCGAGGAGATCTTCCCGGGCTTCCGCTTCTCCGTCTTCTCCTACGTCGTGTCGCTGCTCCGCCCCGAGATCATCCGCGAGCTCCAGCTGCCGCGGCACGGCCTCGACATCCTGCCCCTCGACGGGACGTTCACGCCGCTTCACGAGGGCGAAGGCCCGACCGCCGGCGGCGGCGACTACCTCTGGCGGGTCAACGACCACGGCCGGACGATCCGCGAGCTGCGCCGTTGGTCGAAGAGCGACGCGGAGGCCTATGAGGAATACGGCCAACTGATGGTCGAGATGGCTCGCTTCATCAAGCCGATCCTCGCCATCACGCCGCCGGACCTGACATCGCTAGACCCGCGGCCGCTGATGCCGCTGGCAGGCCTCGCCCGGACGTTCCAGCAGCTCCCCGAGCGCCAGCAGGCCGTCTTCATCCAGCTCATGACGATGAGCGCGGCGGACTTCCTCGACCAGTGGTTCGAGACGGACCCGCTCAAGGCGACGATGGCGGCGTCCGGGATCATCGGGACGTATCAGGGCGTCCGCTCGCCCGGCACGGCGTACGTGCTGCTCCATCACTACATGGGCGAGATCGACGGCGCCTTCCGGGCGTGGGGCATCCCGAAGGGCGGGACCGGCGGCGTGTCGAATGCGATCGCCTCCGCCGCGCGGGCACTGGGCGCCGAGATCCGGACGGAGTCGCCGGTCGCGCGAATCATTGTCAAGAACGGCCGGGCGACCGGCGTCGCGCTCGAGGACGGCGAGGAGATCGAGGCGAACGACGTGCTCTCGTCCGTCGACTCGCGCCGAACGTTCCTCGGGCTCGTCGAGCCCGGGACGCTCGAACCAGAGTTCGAGGAGGACGTTCGCCGCTTCAAGTTCCGCGGCTCGTCGGGCAAGGTCAACCTCGCGGTCGATCGGTTGCCCGACTTCATGTGTCTCCCCGGCGAGGGCGAGCATCTGCGCGGCGCGATCTCGTTCTCACCGAGCCTCGACGACATGGAGCGGGCTTACGACGACGCGAAGTACGGCCACTTCTCGAAGAAGCCGTACATCGACATGATCATCCCGACCCTCGTCGACCCGTCGATGGCGCCGCCCGGCAAGCACGTCATCAGCTGCTTCGTCCAGTACGCCCCCTACAAGCTTGCGCCGGAGCTGGGGACGTGGGACGACCAGCGCGAGGCGTTCGGCGACGCGGTGATCGACCGGATCGCGGAG
>JANMPL010000277.1:0-6685 GCA_031369845.1 Chloroflexota bacterium | reverse complement strand
AGACGCCGGCATAGCCCTCGAGCAGCGGGGTGTGGACCTCGGCAACCTCGATATCGCCCTCGACCGGCCAGTCAAGCCCGATCTTGTCGACGAGAACGGGCAGCCCGAGCCGGAGCAGGTCGCGGACCCGCGTTCGCCATTCGAGGTCCTCCGGCCAGGCCCGGACGACGACGTGCTCGCCGCCCGCGAGGTCGAGCCGGTCCGTCGTGAGCGAGTCGTGACGATCGGCAACCACGACCGCGTACCACTCGGTGGGATCCGCGATCCCGGCGGCGGTCAGGGTCGTGACGCCGTCCTTCACGGACTTCGCGACCGTCGAGCCACTCGTTTCGACCTCGAATCCGGCCGGGATGACGATGCTGACGTCGCCCCGGTCGCCGAAGGCCCAGACGTAGAACGTCGCGAAGGCCGACCCGATGCGGATGTCGCTCTCGGAGCGCGGTGCGCCGCCCGGGAGGTCGTATTCGACACGGAAGCCGGTCGACTGCTGGTACTGCAGGTCGCCCCGGAAGTTGACCTGGACCCTTGAGTAGCCGTCGGCTGGGGTGACCTTCGTCGTCAGCGCCCGCTTGCCCGCGGAGGCCCGGATCCCGGTGGCCTCGGAGTGGACCGCGATCGCCGCCGAGTCATAGATGTAGCGCGTCGTCCGCGTACCGCCCGGTACTTGCTGCACGAGGTTCGGTTTGTTGTTCGTGGCCGTGATGTCGACGGTGACGTGGACGAGGCCTTTGTCGGGAACGAGCCCGTACGACGACGTCGAGGCGAGCGTCAGCCCATCGTCCGCGGCAAGGACTGGCGAGACGCCAGTCGGTCCGAGCAGTGACCCGGCGACGAACGCCACGACGGCGGCCGCGCGGAGGAGCGGCCGTCGCGAGGCCCCCAACGAGGTCACGACTCTTCGCGAGCCGCGGGTCGAGCCATTGCTCGGCGGGCTCGGCGGGCCGTTCGCCGTGCCCTGAGCCCGCGGATCCAGCTCGCGAGCAGGCCGAGGGCGACGAGGGCGGCGAGTGTCGCGCCGAGAATCGTCGTGAGGCGACTGCGGCCAAGGTCGTCCGCGCTCTCCCAGGCGCCACGGGCCGTCACGCTCGCCCCGACCGAGCCGCGCAAGTCGCCAGAGGCGAAGGCGTCGGCGGCACGGGCGAGGTCCGCATCTGGGGTGGCCCACCAGAGGCCTGCCTGCTCGACAATCCCCGGATCCGGTAGCCGCGAATCCCGGGCCTGGATGTAGGCATCGATCGCCGTCTGCTCGGCGTCCGCCTCTCCCGCCGCCGCCGCAAATCCGCCGTTGCCCTCGAACGCGGCCTCGAGCGCCCGCGGAACGGTGAGCCCGGCGTTCGCCGCCGCCGACGTTACGGAGTCCCGATCGTCGAGGGAACTGCTCGCCGCGTCCATGAACTCCGTGGCCTGCTCGAACTGCCAGGCCCGTAGCGCCTGGCGGACGATCGAGGGAAGCTGCCAGTCCCCCGCCCGAGAGACGAGCTCGTCGTACTGCTGCCGCGCGGCAGAACGGGCTACGAGCAGGCTCGCTTCGCCGGGGCGGATGACCCAGCTCCGCCAGAGGTCGTCGTAAGTCTTGCCGGTCCCCTCCTCGAGCAGATCGAGGAGCCCTCGCCAATCCGGTGGTCCGGCGCCCACCTCGGTGGCGATCGGGTTAGCGCGGCCACCATCCGCGGGCATCCCGGCGCCAGGGATGCCCGTCCCCTGGTCCGGGGCAGCGGGCGAGGTCGCGCCTGGCGGCTGGTAGCCACCGACCCCCTGCCGGGCGGCGTTCCAGACCCTCGCAAGGCCGACCGTCCCGGCGCGTTCGGCGATGAGTCGGGCGAGCTCGGCTGATGCCGCGTAGCCGTAGTCCTCGGCCGCGGCTTCGTTCGACCCGACCGCGGCCCAGGCGTTGAGTGGAAGCTTCGCCGCGGCCAGCTCCGGCGTCAGTGGCTCGCCCGTGACCGGCTCCTCTATCGCCGCCGCGGCCTGCAGCGCGTACCACGACGCGAAGCCCTCGTTCGCCCACCGATCGGCCAGCAGGTTGCCGTCGAACCATGCGTGCGCGGCCTCGTGGAGGACGACGAACGAATCGGCGTAATAGGCGATCTCGATCCGGCCGGCCGTCGGGTCGTAGCGTCCGGAGTAGCCGGCTGTCGATCGGCTGACGGCCTCCGCGACGACGAGCGGACGCTGGGCGACCCATGGCAGGCCGATCAGCTCTGACAGGGCGGGGAGGCCGCGCTCGAGCAGGAGGCCGACACGCTCGCCCCAGGCCGGATCGTCGGGCCAGGCACGAACGCTGACGTCGAGGGGTCGGCCGTCCACGCTGACCACGCGCGCAGTCTCTGCGTATTCGTTCGGCCGTTCGGCAATGAAATAGGCGAAGAAGGTGAGGGGCTGGGTGAGCGGCCCGCTCGTGAAGATCGTCCGTCTGGCGTCGTCGGTCGTCGGCTTTCCCATATCACCGGTCTGGACCTCGACCGTGTAGTCCGCCGGAAACACGACGGTGACGCTGCCACCGGGCGTCGAGTCGCTCGCGAATGCCCAGGCCCCGAACGTGACGAGGCTGGCCCCGATGCGGACCTCGCGCGTCGGCGCCCCGCCCGGGTCCGGGATATCGAAGGTCAGGGTGAACGTCCGCGACGAGCCCGCCGGGAGGCGCCCACCGAAGTCGATCCGGAGGAGCGTCCGATCGGCCTTGGCCGAAGTGACCCTGACCTTGGGGCTGCCCGTCCGGGCGGCGATCTTGAAGCCGGTCGCGCCAGGCTGGACGGCGAGGAAGGCGCTATCGAAGTAGTAGAGGCGGGTCTTCGTGTCCTTGAGATGGTTGACCGCGGTCAGGGCGGCGGTGACGTGGACGCGCTGGTTCTCGGGGTCGACGTCATAGCGTGTGTCGGAGGTCAGCGTCAGGCCGGGGGCGGCGGCATGGGCTGTGGGCGCGATCGTCGGGGCGAGCGAGGCGGCGATCGCGGCGACGAGCGCAACGAGGATCGCGAGTCGACTCATCGTTCCGCGGGCTCCAGCAGTTCCGGCATCCGGTCGGCGTAGCGGGCGATGAGCCGCTCGCCCCGGCTGTTCCGGCCGGACGAGTCAGGGATCGTCCCGCCGATCCAGATCCACGCCGCCGACTCCTCGAGAAGCCGGTCGCTGATTGCGAGGGACCGGGCGAGCGCAAGGCCCAGCTCGTCCCGATCGAGGCTCCGGATCGGCAGCTCCGTGGCGAGGATCGGCCGCTCGTCCTCGGCGAGCGAAAACTTGGCGAACGGGAATTCGTCGTTCCAGCGCAGCAGGCGGCGATACGACTTGCGGAATGCGTCACCGATCGGCGGGGCGTAGTGGACCCAGCAGATCAGGGCCAGCTCCGGGTCGAGGATGAGGGTGACGGGCAGGTCGAACCGCCGCCGGCCGTCGAGCCGGAGGTCCCATGAGGTGACGCCCTCGCGATCCGATCGAGCCTCCGTGGTCAGGTCGAGCTCGTCGAGCCAGCGCTCGATATCGGCCGGCCGCACCGGGGCGCCCTGGTCGGCGGATGGCATGCGGGGCAGTCTAGCGGGGACGGCCGAAGCGGGCCGCCGCGGGTCAGTCTTTGCCGGACGACGCGCTAGCGGTTGCCCGGCCCGTGGCGGGGGACGCCTCTGCGGTCTCGCCAATCACGATCGTCGACTCGTGACGCCTTGTCGCGGCCTTCTCGCGGCCGTTCGTCGGCTCGACCTGGAGGGCGTGCTTCGGGCCCGGCCGCGTCGCCCGCTCGCCGGACGCCTCGACGGACGCCCCGTTCTTCACGATACGGCTCTTGAAATCGCTCGTGCGGGCACCGCCGGCAACCTTGACGTTGCGGCCGATACGCGTGCCGCGAGGGATGATCGCCCGCTTGCCGACGACCGTGATCCCCGTGTTGAGTCGGCCCGGCTCCTGGCGGTTCGGCGTGTCGAAATCCGGCCCGTCGCCGACGATCGCGCCCTGCCCGACGACGACCTCCTTGTCGAGGATCGCCCGATCGACGACCGCGCCGGACCGGATCACGCAGTCGAACATGACAATCGAGTCGCGGACGACGGCCCCGACGTCGACCCGGACGCCGGGCGACAGCACGGAATTGACGACGGTCCCGTTGATCATGCAGCCGTGCGAGATCAGGCTTCGATGGACCTGGGCCGTCGGCCCGACCTTGGCCGGCGCCCGCTCCTCGGACCTGGTGTGGATGACCCAGTCCTTCTCGTAGAGATCGAGCGCGGCCTGATCCTCGAGGAGCGCGAGGTTCGCTTCCCAGTACGACTGGATCGTGCCGACGTCCTGCCAGTAGCCCTCGAAGCGGTAGCCATAGACCCGGGCGCCGGCATCGAGCATCGCCGGGATGACGTGGCGGCCGAAGTCGATCCGGTCCTCCCCGAGCCAGCGGCGGAGGGCCTTCTTTGAGAAGACGTACACGCCCATCGATGCGAGGTCGCTCTTGGGCTGCTTCGGCTTCTCCTGCCAGTCCGTCACCCGGTCGGCTTCGTCGAGCGCGAGCACTCCCATGCGAGTGGCATCGGCGAGGGGGACGTGGCGGACGGCGATCGTGACGTCGGCGCGGTGGCGGCGATGCGCCGCGATGAACGGCTGGTAGTCCATCTTGTAGATGTGGTCGCCGGCCAGCACGAGAATCGTGTCCGACACGTCGTGCTCGATGACGTTGAAGTTCTGGAGGACCGCGTCCGCCGTTCCGCGGTACCACTCCGCCACGCGACCGCGGGCGATGTACGGCTGGAGCATCTTGACGCCGCCGCGGTTGCGGTCGAGGTCCCACGGCCGCCCGAGCCCGATGTGATCGTTCAGGGAGCGGGGGTTGTACTGGGTCAGGACGACGACGTTGTCCACGTCGGAGTTGACGCAGTTCGACAACGTGAAGTCGATGATCCGGTACTTGCCGCCGAACGGAACGGCCGGCTTGGCTCGAACTCCCGAGAGGATCGACAGGCGCTCACCCTCACCGCCGGCGAGGATAACGGCCATCGTCCGTTTCATGCGTCTAGGCTAGCACGCGCTCGATCAACGGCCGTCGAACGAATCATTGGGAATGGCCCGCCTCAGACGAAGAGGCGCGGGTTCCTGAACGAGCCATTGTATTCGACCATCCAGTGAAGGTGGCAGCCCGTCGAGCGGCCCGTGTTGCCCTCGTAGCCGATCACCTGGCCAGCCTTGACTGCGGCGCCCACCCTGATCCCGTTCGGAGCCAGTGGCTTCATGTGGGCGTACCACGTCTGCAGGTCCTGCGAGTGGGCGATGATGACGATCCAGGCCGGATCGCTGCCGTCCGCGTAGTTCCAGCCGACGTAGCCGATACGTCCGTCGCCGGCCGCCTTGATCGGTGCCCCACAGCCACTTCCCGCGACGATGTCGATGCCATTGTGGAAATGGAGGCAGCCATTGCCCGGCCCATAGCCCGGGTACGAGCTGCAGCCGAACTCGTTCGTCACGTTGCCCGCCATCGGCCAGGTCAACGTTCCGTTGTAGGCGGACGGGATGTTGCCGAGTTTGTATTGCTGTTTGACGAGGTTGGCGATCTGCGAGGAGAGGGACTTCTGCGCCGCGGCCGTCGTCGCGATGGCGCGCGCGAGGTCCTTCTTGTTCTTCACGAGCTGCGCGTAGGCCGACTTCTGGATCGCCAGTGCCTTGGCCGTCGCGATCTCGAGCTCCTTGAGCCGAGCCTGGGCCGCCTTGAGCTCCTCCAGCTGCTTGTCGAGCTCCGCCTTCTGCTTCGCGGTCTCGATCCGCAGACCGTCGGTCTGGGTCCGGGTCGATTCCACCGAGGAGTGGATGGCCGAGAGCTCTTCCTGGTCGCGGACGATCTGCTCGGCGAGCGACTTGTCCTGCTCGGCGAAGTCGTTGATGTAGCCGACCTCGGCGATGACGTCGGTGAACGAGCCGCCCGACAGGAAGGTTTCGAGCATCGACGTCCGATCGGTGTCGTAGGCGGTCCGGATCCGGTCGGCGAGGACCGCCTTGCGCGTGCCAAGCTCCGAGCGCTTGTGAGCTTCCTGCTTCACGAGGTTGGCGAGCTGGTTGTCGAGAAGCTGGAGCCTGGCGACGAGCGCGAAGTACTCCTTCTTGACGACCTCGATCTGAACGACCATGACGTTGATCGAGTTGCGGACCACGGAGAGGTCGGCGTTGATCTTCGAGAGTTCCTGCTTGGTCTCGGTGATCTGCCGGCTCATGTCCGACTGAAGGGCGGTGATCTGGGCGACCGCGGCCTTCTGGTCGGCGATCTGCTTGGCCAGTGCCGCCTGCTTCGCCTTCGCGTCGGCGAGCTCGTCCGCGTGAACGGGAGCGACGTTCGCAGCCGGGGCGCCGAGCGCACCAAACAGCAGCGGAACCATGAGAACGAAGGAGAACCGTCGAAGATGGGGCCGGGCGCGTGACGACGACCAGCCAACGAGGGGCGTGGTGTGGCGGCTCAAAGAGGCGTCGTCATCGTGCGAGCAAACTCCGTTTTGTCGCGCATTTCACGGGTGGCGCGGCTGGCGGTGAGCCCGCCGGTGAGATCGCCGCCCCGAAATGGGCACCCCTCAGGACGACGCCGGCTATTCGGATCATACCTTGGGGTGTCCAACATATGCCAGCGGCATGACAACGAGCACCCGTACGATGGTCCCAGCGTGCGTGATCTGGCCAAATATCCGCGCCGCGCAGGTTCCCTCAGCCGCGGACGAGGATTCCCCAG
>JANMPL010000268.1:0-2145 GCA_031369845.1 Chloroflexota bacterium | reverse complement strand
GTACAAGTGGGCCTCGGCGCCCTCCAGCTGGGGCGACACCAGTTCGCTGCTGCCCTCGAAACTGCACGCAACGCCATCAAGTTGGCCCCCGGGCAGGCTTCGGCGAAAGCGATCGAGGTCGACGCACTGGTCGAGCTCGGTCGGTACGACGAGGCTGTCAGCGCCGCCCAGGAGCTCGCCGGCATGCGGATCGATATCACCTCTCTCGCCCGTATCTCGTACCTCCGCGAGCTCCACGGCAACATCAACGGTGCGATCGCCGCGATGCAGCAGGCCGCCGAGGCGCCAGCGCTCGCCCCTGAGAACACGGCTTACGTCACGACGATCCTCGGTAATTTGCTTGTTTATGCTGGCAAGCCGGCCGAGGCAAAGGCCGCCTACGAGGCGGCCCTGAAGAGCGTTCCCGATCACGCGGCGGCTATCGCGGGTCTCGGCCGACTCGCGGTCGGTCGAGGCGATCTGACTGAGGCCGCCGAACGGTTTGAGAAGGCCTCGGCGATCCTGCCATTGCCGGAATATGTCATCGCGCTCGGAGAGACCCGCGAAGCGGCGGGCGACACCGAGGAGGCCCAGAAGAGTTATGACCTCGCCCGGGCCGAAACCGCACTGTTCCAGGCGGCCGGGGTTGACGTCGACCTGGAGCTGGCGCTCTTTGAAGCCGACCACGGCGACGCGGCGGTCGCGCTACGACTCGCGAGACAGTCTTACGAAACACGCCAGACCGTCCGCACGGCCGACGCCCTGGCGTGGGCCTCTCACCGGGCGGGTCTGAACGGCGACGCTGGCCGCCTATCGGCAGAGGCACTCCGCCTCGGAAGTCGCGACCCTCTCCTTCTCTACCACGCGGGAATGATCGCGCTCGCGACCGGCGACGAGGCGACAGCGCGACGGCAGCTCACAGATGCACTGGCGATCGACCCGGGGTTCTCGCCGACCAGCGTTGCGAAGGCTCGCGCAGCACTTGCCGCGCTCGACTCATCGAACTAGGGGAGGAGCGCGAGAAGCGCGGCAGCTCGATCCTGCGAGCTGGCCTGGACCCCGAACAACGTGTCGCTCTTCACGTAGAACCAGGTGTCCCCGAGCGATGTGTTAGGCGCGGTGATGTGGGTTACCGACCTGCCCGCAAGCGAGACCTGCTCCGCTTCGGCGCCGCGAGTGTCTTGGATTAGCAGGGCCGCAAAACCCTCCGCCAGCGCCGTGCTTGCCGCACCCGGAATGCGAAGCGCGATCAGGTTGAACGTCGGGTCCGTCGGATTGGAGGCGTAAGCCAGGCCATAGTTGCCTGAGCCGTCGCCAATCGTCTTCGCCAACCCTCCGATCGACTCCCCGCCGGCAGCGGCTGAAATCGGGTCGACGCTGAGCTTGGTGAGAGGTTTGCCCTCGAACTCATCGGGCAGCCGGGCCTCGAGCGCTGGATCTGCGTGGGGTATCGCCAGGTTCAAGCTGGGCGACGGCCCGGACGTCGATGGGCCGGGTGACGACGACCCGAACGATCCACTCGAGTCGGGTTCGAAGGAAGACGAACCCACATTGGTCTGGCTCGGGGCCGACGTCGACGTGCCCGTTGTGCAAGCACCGATCGTTAGAACGATCAGGATCGCGGCCACGAGTGACTTCACGCTGGCGCCTCCGCGCCTATGCGGCGCCGACGGCACCGCGCCCCAATGATGCCATCGTCCGTCGGATCCGCGAGCGAAGGCCACTAGATCGTCCTGTCCCATTGATCCGCAAGTACCACGCCTGCGAACCAAGGACAGCAGCCTGGCGTCAGTCGCGACGCGTCGGGTGCGCTACCGAAATGCAGGTGCCCAGGGCCTGTTCCCACCCATCACCGGGAGAAGCAAACGTGTCAAATCGTTCCAGGGCCGCCGCCTTGACTGGCGCGCTGCTCATTGCAGCGACGACTGTCAGCGGGGTCTTCGCAGCTAGCCATCGAGAGGCTCCACTGATCGCCGGCGATCCCAACGCCGACAATACTGACGTGTACGCGTTCGTCAGTCCGGACAAGCCGGACACCTTGACGATCATCGCCAACTGGTCGCCCTTTCAGGAGCCTGCCGGCGGCCCGAACTTCTTTCCATTCGACCCCTCCGTTCGGTATGAGATCTACGTCGACAACAACGGAGACGGCGTCGCGAGCACGAG
>JANMPL010000240.1:0-8903 GCA_031369845.1 Chloroflexota bacterium | reverse complement strand
CCCGTCCGCAGGTATGCCGTGAACGGGGCTGTTACCGCGTTCACCGCGTGGATCCGGACACCGCTCGTGAGGGTGCTGATCGCCATGCCTCCACCGAGGTAGATCCCGATGTGGCTGCCGTTGCCCCAGACGACGAGGTCGCCTGGCGTCGCCGTCGTCAGGCTCGTCCTGCCGCGATCGCGAAAGTACTTGTAGAGCGCGGAGGCGGAGCGGTAGTTGCCGTTGCCGATCAGGGATAGGTCGCCCGCCATCTTGTACGAATAGATGACGAGGCCGGAGCAGTCGAACGCCGACGGGCCGGTGGCACCGAAACGCCACGGATCGCCGACCTGGGCCTTGGCGATCGCGATGACCTGGCTCGCCTCGCTGAGGTCAGCGGCGGCGGCGGGTGTCGACGGTGCGGCGGAGATGAGCAGAGTGGCGGCGAGGGCCGCTGAGACGAGCGCTCGGGCGCCCGGGATCGTACGTCGCAAGGTGCTCCTTTCTACCAACGCGCCCTCTGGGGTGGGCGGCGGCGGGGAAGCCACCCCGATCCCGCGCGGCGTCGGTCAGGCGCAGATCGTGGGGCGGCATGGGATGTTGGTGGTTCGGCCAATCCGCGACTGGGGCGCGGACGACTCTCTGAACCTACCGGGCCCAGCGCGCGACCGCCCCCTGACCAAAGTTCCGGACGACGGCGGAGCCGCAGGACTGACGGGCTATGCTCCGCGGCAATGCATCGGCTCAGGAGTCCGGCCGCCGCGCGCTGGCTGGCGGTCGCTCGGCGCGTGGGGACCGTCCTGCTCTTCGCCTGGTTCGCCTGGCACACGTACGACCGAATCTCGTTCTTCGTGGACCGGCAGTTTCCGGTCGGGCTCGACGCCACGATCTACTACCGCGGCGTCGTCGCCTGGCTGAACGGCACGAACCCGTGGGATGCGGCCGTCGTCGTCGGCGGCTTCGCGTACCACTACGCCGGCACGCCGGTGACGACGGTGATCATGGCGCCCGCCGCGCTCCTGAACGAGGAGGTGTTCACGATCGCCTGGGTCGTGCTGACCTGGGTCGCCACGATCTGGACCCTCCGGCGGCTCGGCTTCCCGCTGTGGTGGCTGCTTTTCCCACCGATCGCAGAGGCGCTCTTCTCCGCCAACCCGCAGCTCGTCGTCCTCGCGCTGCTCGTGGCGAATCACTCCGTGGCGTCGGCCGTGGCGACCGCCCTGAAGGTCTACGCGTTCATCCCGCTGTTCGGCGAGGGGCGCTGGCGGCAGATCGGGCTGGCCGTGGGCTTGAACCTCGCGACCATGATCGTCGCGCCGGGCCTGTGGCTCGAGTACATCAGGCAGTTCGGGGCGATCTCAAGCCGGCTCGAGTTCGAGTCGATCCAGGGCCTGTCGGCGTTCTACTTCCCGGTCCTGCTCACGCTGACGGTCGTGGCCCTGCTGATCCTCGCCGTTCGCGACCGACGGGCTGCTGGCTGGCTGGCCGTTCCGGCGGTCTGGCCGTCGAGCCAGTTCCACTACTCGACGATGGCCCTACCTGTCATGTCGCCGCTGCTGGCCGTGCTCCTCGCGATTCCCCATCTCCGCCTGCCCCCGGTTGTGATCATCCTCGAAGTCGCCCGCCGCCTGGTCCAACCGTGGATCATCCGGCGGCTGTCGGATGAGGAGACCCGAGAAGCCCCCGATACACGGGCCCCGGCATCACAACCACCATCCGAAGACGTGCACTCGTGATCGAGGTGAAGTCGATCGGCCCGTTCGGACCGACGTTGGGTCAGCCGGCGAGGCGCTCGGCCAGCCACCGCAGCTTGACGACATCGTGGAAGCCCTCGCCGCCCTCGTGGTCGTTGAATGGGTACTCCACGATTTCCTTCGGACCACCGTACCGGTTGAAGCCGGCGTAGACGGTCGACGGCGGACAGATCTCGTCCATCAGCCCGACCGAGAAGAGCGCTGGCGCAGTGGCCCGGCTGCCCAGAATGGCCATGTCGAAGTAGGCAAGCGTCGCGAATGCCTGCTCGACGTGATCGCGGTGGGCCTTGAGGTATCGGCCGATTTCGGCGTAGGGGTCTGTGTCCTTGAGCGTGATCGCCCGCGGAAAGTCGCATAGGAACGGCACGTCTGGCATTGCGCCGACCAGACCTTCGACCAGGCTGGCCGCCGCGATGGTCAACCCGCCGCCCTGACTGCCGCCGGTGACTGCGACACGTTCAGGGTCCACCGCGGGATGGCTTCGAACCGCCTCGACCGCCCGGACGGCGTCGGTGATGAGCCGCCGATAGTAGAAGCTGGCCGGATCGAGGATGCCCTTCGTCATGAATCCCGGGTGCGCCGGATCGCCGCCGGTATCAGGGTCGGGGGTTGCGCCGACGGCCCACGTCGAGCCCTGTCCGCGGGTATCCATCACGAGGTGCGCATAGCCGGCTGCGGCCCACAGCACGCGCTCGTGGGCGAGGCCCCGACCGCCGCCGTAGCCAACGTACTCGACCACCGCGGGCAACCGGCTGTGGCGACCTGTCGGCAGATGGAGCCAGCCCCGGATTGGGGCGCCGCCGAAGCCGGCGAAGGTCACATCGAAGGTCTCGATAACGCTCAACCCGCTGTCGACCGGCGCGAAGTTCGTCGCCAGGTCGTGGTTACGAGCCTCGGCCAGGGTGATCGACCAGAACTCGTCGAGGTCGGGGGGTGCTGGTAGGTCCGGCGCGTAGGTGCGCAGCTCCGAGAGCGGGAGGTCGTACTGCGGCAAGGGCGAGCTCCCATGTTGCGTGGTGTCGGCCGGCGACCGCTAGCCGATGCGAGGCAGAGCATAAGGCCCCCGCCGAGAGCATCAGTCGAGGTGGAAAACTTCCTCGAGTCGCTGGTGAAAGCCCGTTGCGGGATCGGTCAGTGCGTCGATTAGTGACGCCATCTCGGCCTGCCAGCGCGTGTTGACCGCGCTCGCTGCCATCGACGCTCGGAACGCGGCGAAGTCATCGACGACGAGGTAGGCGAACAGGTCCGACTCGCGGATGAAGATCGAGTAATCGCGACAGCCAGCCGTTTTGAGCGCATCGAGCATGTCCGGCCAGACGGCCGCGTGCCGTCGGCGGTATTCGGCTTCCTGCCCCGGCCGGACGCGCATAGTGAATCCCACTCGCTCCATCGTGTCTCCTCGAATCGACGAGCCCCGGAAGCGAAGCCTCCGGGGCTCTCAGCCACGTTCGTAGAACGCCGAGCTAGAAGTCGAAGTCGTTGACGTTCGTCGAGTCGAACCGGAACGCTGGCCCGAGGATGACGACGCTGTCCTTGCCGATCGTGTACGGCTTGTCGTCGTTGAGCCCCGGCACCGTGAAGGTCTCGCCTTCGGCGCCGGTGAGCTCGCCGCTGACGAGCTTTTCCGCGATCACCATGGAGAGATAGCCGAGGTCTGGGACGCTCCACAGGCCGAAGACCGGGGACGTGCCATCCGCGACGAACGGCTTCATGTCGTTGGGGAAGCCAAGACCGGTCACCTTGACCGAATCCGACTTGCCGGCCTGCTTGACGACCTGGGCGGCGGCAAGGATGCCGACGGTCGTCGGGGCGACGATGACCTTGAGATTCGGGTACTTCGTGAGCAGGCCCTGAGCCTGGGTCGTGCTCGTGGTTGCGTCGTCATCGCCGTAGACGGTGGCGACGAGATTGAGGCCCTTGTACTTGTCCTCCTTGAGCGTGGTCTTCATCAGCTCGATCCACGCGTTCTGATTGGTCGCCGTTGCGGAAGCCGATAGGATCGCGATCTCGCCCGTGCAGCTCGGGGCGAGCTCGCAGGCCCAGTCGGCGAGATTCACGCCAACGCCGCTGAAGTCCACCTGGTTGACGAAGACGTCGTAGGCGCCGACGGCCGGGCTCGAGTCGAAGCCGACGACCTTGATCCCATCGGCCATCGCCGCCTTCAGGGCCGGAGCAACCTCATCCGTGCCGTCGGCCGAGATGATGATCGCGTCGACCTTCTGGGTCGCGAGGTCTGTAATGAACGGAATCTGCAGGTCGGCCTTGGCCTCGTTTGGTCCAACCTGGATGACCGTGCTGCCGCTTTCGCCGGCCGCCTTGTCGACCCCGGTCTTCGCCGCCGCGAAGTACTGGTTGACGATGTCCTTCGGTAGGTAGCCGGCCGTGATGGGTGCTGCGGCAGCACTCGAACCGGCGGGTGAGCCGGCCGACGACGGAGCGGCAGAACCAACAGCGGACGGAGCCGCGGCCGAAGGGGTGGCCGCGCCACCGCCCGTCGAACATGCGGCGAATACGATGATCGCGACGCTCGCGAGGGCGAAAGGCCGCCCTAGTGATCTCAGCTTCAACACTGTTCCTCCTCAAATCTACGAGATTGCTCGCTCACCACCTGGGACCGAGTCGGCCGGCGGAGGCCGGGCTCCGCGGACTCGATCGATAGCCGACTTGGCCTGGTGAGCAAAGGTTGGGATGACGACCGAGAGGATCAGGAGCAGCCCGAGGGCGATGCTCTGGACCTCGACCGTCACACTGGCGAGGCGGAGGGCGTTCTGCATGACCGCCACCGCGATCACCGCGAGAGCTACGCCCGGGATCGTGCCCGAGCCGCCGAAGATGTTAACGCCGCCGAGCAGGACCACGGTCACGACGGTGAGGGTCATGCCCTCGCCCGCATCGGCGCGAGCGCTGGACAGGCGCGAGGTCAGGATGATGCCGGCGAGCGAAGCGATCAGCCCGGATAGGACGAACAAGCCGACCTTGATCCGGGTGACACGTACGCCGGAGAAGCGCGCTGCGCCGGTGTTCTTGCCGATGGCGTAGACCTGGCGACCGAGCCACGTCCGATGCAGGACGATGGCCAGAACGACCGCCAGGGCGATGAAGATGACGAACGGCCATGGGATCAGCGTCCCCGGCACGTGACCGAAGCCCAGTTCGGTGAACGCGGGGGGGAAGTCGCTGATACCACGCGGGCCCAGCACGATCAGCGCAAGGCCGCGGAAAAGCGCCAGCGTCCCCAGGGTGACGACGAGCGACAGCAGGCCAAAGCGGGCCACGAGCAGGCCATTCAGGAGCCCGCCGAGGGATCCGACCACGAGGACCAGCGGGATCGCGACCTCGAGCGGCACATGCTCAGCCCAGAGGAAGCCGAGGATGGCGCTGGAGAGGCCGGCCATCGACTCGACGGAGAGGTCGATCTCGCCCGCAACGATGATCAGGGTCATCGGCAGGGCCATGATCGCGACCTCCATCAGGGCCGCGATGAGGTTCGAGAAGTTGCGGGCTGACAGGAAGAACTCCGACAGGGACGCGCCGAGCAGGACGAGCCCGATCAGGGCGATGACGAGCAGCGTCTCCCAGCGCGCGAGCAGGGTGACCCACCGTCGCTGGCCTTTCGCGGGAGCCACGACCGCGCTCACCGCGACCTGCTCCGGACGTTGGCCCGTTTGATTCGTCGCAGGATGATCGCGTCGGCGCTGACGGCGACGAGGATCACAAGGCCGTAGATCGCCTGCAGCCAGAACTGGGACAGGCCGACAAGGATGAGGGCATTCGCGACAAAGCCGAGGAACAGGGCACCAAGGGCGGCGCCGGCGAGCGTGCCCGAACCACCGAAGATGTTGACCCCGCCGACGACGACGGCCGCCACGACGGCGAGCACGACGCCCGTCGCCGAGGTGCCATTGATCGTTCCGAACTCCATGACCCACAGCACCCCAGCCGCCCCTGCCAGCAGCCCGCACAGCGAGAACGCGGTGAAGACGACCAATCGAGAAGGGATGCCGAGGATCGCGGCGGCCTCCGGGTTGCTGCCGACGGCATAAAGCTGCCGCCCGAAGCGCGTGGACCGGAGGATCACGGACCCGATGACCACGGCGACCACCGCGACGATGACGAAATAGGGGATCCCGAAAAGCGTGTCGCGCGCCGCATCGGTGAAGCCGGGCGGGAGACCCGCGAGCGGGACCTGGTGACTGCCGGCGACCAGGTAGTCGAGGCCACGGAAGATGCTCAACGTCCCCAGCGTCGCAACGATCGCCGGCACCCTGAACACCGTGACGATCACGCCGTTGATCATCCCCAGTACCAGTCCGAGCCCGAGGCCCATGGCGATAGCCGCCGCGGCGTCGAGGGCGTGGAGCTCGAGGACACGAGCGACGGCATACGCGACCAGCCCGATCGTCGCTTCGACGGAGAGGTCGACATTGCGGGTGATGACGACGAGTGCTTCGCCGACGGCCGCGACGGCGATGACGGACGCGAGGACCGCGACCTGACTGATGTTGGAGGCCGTCAGGAACTGCGGTGCCGTGAGTGTCACGAGCGCCCCGAGCAAGACCATGATCGCGACGAGGCTCAGCTCGCGTTGTCGCGCGAGCGTGGACACCAGGCCACCCGGGGTTCGCGGCGCCGGCAGCGTGGATGCTGCCTCAGTCATAACGGTTCAGCCCGACGGTTTCGCCGGTCAGCGTCGTCGCGGCCTCGTCCCGGGCGCTCCCCGTCGCGGCGAACATCACGCGCTCCTCGGTGGCGCGGTCGCGCGGGATCTCGGCGGTGATCCGGCCTTCGTGGAGCACGATGATCCGGTCGGACATCGCCAGGACCTCGGGCAGGTCGCTCGAAATGAGGATGATCCCGAGGCCCGACGCGGCCAGTTCGGAAATGATCCGGTGGACCTCGACCTTGGCGCCGATGTCGATCCCGCGCGTCGGCTCGTCGAGGATCAGGATCGTTGGCTTCGAGGCCAGCCATTTGGCCAGGACGACCTTCTGTTGATTGCCACCGGAGAGGGCGCCCACGAGCTGGTCGACGCCGGTCATCCGGACGTTGAACTGCCCCGTGTAGTCGCGGGCGACCTTGCGCTCGGTGGCAGCCCGGATCAGGAACCGCGGAAAGAGGCGCGGCAAGATCGGCAGCGTCACGTTCTGGGCAATCGTGAAGTCCAGGACGAGACCTTCCTGGTGACGGTCCTCGGGGAGGTAGGCGATCCCGGCGTGCATCGCGGCCGACGGGCTCGCGAAGTCGACCGGAGCACCCCCGAGGCGGATCTCACCCGCGTCGCGGCGGTCGATCCCGAACAGGACCCTCGCGACCTCCGTGCGGCCGGCGCCGACCAGTCCGGCGAACCCGACGATCTCCCCAGCCCGCACGGAGAACGAGACGTCGCGGAAGACCCCGACCCGCGTCAGGTCCTTGACTTCGAGCAGGACGTCGCCGACCGGTGTTTCGACCTTCGGAAACAGCGACACCGTCCGACCAACCATGTGCCGGACGAGGTCGGCCGTGGTGAGCTCGCTTGTGGCCGTCGTGACGACGTGGCGGCCGTCGCGGAAGACGGTCGCACGGTCGCACAGGTCGAACACCTCGTCGAGCCTGTGGCTCACGAAGAGGATTGAGACACCGCGACCGCGCAGCTGGCGGACGATCGTGAACAGCCGCTCGACCTCATGGGCCGACAGGGAGGCCGTCGGCTCGTCGAGGATTAGCACCCGGGCATCGACCGACAGGGACTTGGCGATCTCGATCAGCTGCTGGTCGGCCATCGAGAGGCCCCTGACCGGGGCGCCGACGTCGAACTGCACGTCGAGCTCGTCGAAGAGTGCCTGCGCCGCGCGGCGCGTTCCGCCCCAGTCGATCGTGCCCAGGCGACCCGACGGGGCATGACCGATGAAGACGTTCTCGGCGACGGTCAGGTCCGGAAAGAGCCGCGGCTCCTGATGCACGACAGCAATCCCGAGAGCGCGGGAGTGGGCCGGCCCATGGATCTGGATGGCCTCGCCGTCGAGCAGGATCGTCCCGCTGGCAGGCTGATGGACGCCGGCCAGGATCTTGACCAACGTGCTCTTCCCGGCTCCGTTCTCGCCGACGAGCGCGTGGACCTCGCCGGACAGGAGGTCGAGCGACACATCGTCGAGGGCCTGCGTCGCAGCGAACCGCTTCGAGATCCCGCGAAGCTCCGCGCGGGGCGGCGTCGCGACGGTTGCCGCGGTCGTCACGGGTACGTTCTCGTCACGTTGGATCCGCTAGTCGTCCTGAGCTCCGCAGCCTTGTCGGCTGCGACGAGCCGGACCTGGACGCCGCGATCCGCGAGCGCCCGGACCATCGCGTCCGGCGCCGCCTCGTCGGTCAGGACGACGCTGATCTCGTCGGTGGGGCAGAACGTGGCGAAGGCGGCCCGCTCCCATTTGGTGTGGTCCACGATCGCAATGACCTCTCGAGCGGCGGCGACCATCGATCGCTTGATCTGCGCCTCTTCGTCGGTGGCATCCGCCAAACCCGACTCGACCGTGAAGCCCGCCGCGCCGAGGAACGCTTTCTGGACGTTGATGCGGCTGAACAGCCCGTCTCCGAGCTGGCCGACGACCGACAGGGCCTCCCAGCGCACACGGCCGCCGAGCATCAACACGGTGATCCCAGGGTGTCCGGCGAGCTCCGAAGCTATCCGCAGGCCGTTCGTCACGACGGTCAGCTGGCTCCAGCCGCCGCGCGCCTTGAGGTGGCGAGCCACGGACAGCGCCGTCGTGCTCGCATCCATGACGATGCTCTCGCCGTCATGGACGAGGGAAGCGCCAGTCGCTCCGATCCACAGCTTCTGGTCGGTTTGGAGTCGCTCGCGGATCTCCCAGGAGAGTTCCGGTCGGCTCCGGTCGGCTGCGATCGCGCCGCCGTGAGTCCGGATCAGTCGAGCCTCAGCCTCGAGGACGACGAGGTCCTTTCGGATCGTGACCCCCGAGACGCCGAACTGAGCCGCCAGATCGCTGACTCGGGCGCGCCCGTGTTCCTCGACGAACCGGGCGATGTGATCCTGCCGTTCACGGGCGAACACGTCACCCTGGGAGGCGCTGGTTGGACCGGTCAACGCCTCTCCTCTCGTCCGACAGGTTGGGACAGACTGGTTTGCGATTGCTTTCCGGCGCACAGTAGACTCGACGCTAATGCAATGTCAAGAAG
>JANMPL010000208.1:0-2017 GCA_031369845.1 Chloroflexota bacterium | reverse complement strand
CTACAATTTCGCTGACCTTCGGCGACCGCAGACGATCGGGCGGATCGCCGGCCTGACGCTCGCCCTGATCGCGACTTCCTCGATCCTCGATCCGGGCACGGCGTTCGCCATGGCGATCGCGTCGCTCGTGCCGTGCGTTCTCGTCCTGCCGTTCCTCGAGAGCCGGGCGATCGGCCGCATCCTGGCGATCGGCGGCATCGTGGGGGTCGGTTCCGTCATGGCCGGCGAGTTCCTGCCTCGCCTCGATCGGCTTCCGGCGGGGCTGAGCGGCGGACTCGCCTCGGTGACCCTGGTCCTTGCCTACGGCTTCCTGCTGATCTTCCTGTGGGAGGTCAGCCGCCGAATGACGACGACCGCCGATGATCTGCGGAGCGTCGTCGCGATGTCCAACGACGTCTCGCGGACGATGGACCCGCAGCTCGTCGGCGATCGGATCGCCCGCCACATCGCACTTGCCGTCGGGACCAGCGACTGCGCGCTGAGCTATTGGGACCGCCCGGGGGACCGGCTGGTCACGCTCGGCTACTTCCCGCCGGAGCGACGCGGCACGCTCCAGCCGTCGTATTCGCTGACCGACTACCCCGAGACGAGACGCGTCCTTGAACTCGCCCGCCCGGTGATCATCGACACGGTCGACCCCAACGCGGACCCGAAGGAGGTCGCGTACCTGAAGTCGATCGACCAGCGAAGCATGGCAATCATCCCGCTCATTGCCGCAGGCACGACGATCGGAACGCTCGAGCTGACCTCGGCGCAGAGCGCCGCGTTCGACGCTCGCCACGTCGAGCTCGCAACGATGCTGGCTGGCGAGGCCGCGATGGCGCTCGAGAATGCCCGTCTCTACGACGAGATCCGGCACCAGGCGCTGCACGACGGCCTGACCGGACTCGCGAACCGCGTCCTCTTCCGCGATCGGGTCATCCAGGCACTCGAGCGCAGCCGCGGCCGTGACGGTCGGCCGTTCGGGATCCTGTTCATTGACCTGGACGACTTCAAGGTCCTCAACGACACGCTGGGCCACGCCCGCGGCGACGACGTCCTTGTCGCGGCCGCGGCGCGCGTTGCGGCCTCGCTCCGGCCCGCGGATACCGCCGCGCGTCTCGGGGGCGACGAGTTCGCGGTCCTGCTCGACGACGTCGGGGACGAGGAGCGCGCGCTGTCGATCGCCATCCGGCTGGCCGATGCGCTGCGCGAGCCGCTCGATCTCGGTGACGCGTCGCCGCGGATCGCCGCGAGCATCGGCGTCGCCCTCAGCGGCACGGACGGCGAGACGGCCGACGACCTCCTTCGCAACGCCGACGTCGCAATGTACGCGGCGAAGTCCTCGTCGCGCGGCCGGGCCGAGCTGTTCCGTTCCGCCTTGCGGGCAGAGGCGGCGGCACGCAGCGACCTTGCGGCGCTCCTCCGCGGCGTCGACCAGCGCGGCGAGCTGCGCCTCGACTACCAGCCAATCGTCGAGCTCGCGACCAGCGCCGTCGTCGGTCTCGAGGCGCTCGTCCGCTGGCAGCTGCCGGATCGGCCGTTGCTGATGCCGATACAGTTCATCGACCTCGCCGAGGAGACCGGCGACATCGTGCCGATGGGTCGCTGGATCCTGCGCGAAGCGTGCCGCCAGACGCGCGAGTGGCAGCTCCGGCTCGAGCTGCCCGACCTGGAGGTCAGCGTCAACTTGTCGGCCCGCCAGTTCCAAGAGCACGATCTCGTCGAGTCCGTTCGCTCGATCCTGGACGAGACGGGCCTGCCGGCCTCGACGCTCACCCTCGAGATTACCGAGAGTGGCCTCATGCAGCGGACGGCCGGGACGATCGGGCGGCTCGCCGAGCTCCGCACGCTCGGCATTGATCTCGCGATCGACGACTTCGGGACGGGCTACTCGTCGCTGAGCTACCTCGAGCGCTTCCCGGTCGACATCCTGAAGATCGACCGCTCATTCATTGCCGGCGTCACCGCGACCGGTGAGCGGCCGGCGATCGCCCGGGCGATCGTCGAGCTCGGTCGAACGCTCGGGCTCAAAGTC
>JANMPL010000175.1:0-10566 GCA_031369845.1 Chloroflexota bacterium | reverse complement strand
CCTGACCGCCAAGTTGAGCCCTCGCCAAGTCAGGTCGGTCCGCCGGGATCCGGCCGTCGCGTCCGTCGTCCCCGACGAGAAGATCGAGCTTACGGGCACGACCCAGCTTATCCCGACCGGAATCGATCGGATCAGCGGCCGGCTCTCCGTGGCGGCGAACATCGACGGGGTCGACGAGCGTGTCGACGCCGATGTCGCGATCGTCGACACAGGAATTGGGACCGTCGCGGACCTCAACGTCGCCGGCGGCTACAACTGCTCCACGACGAACAGGTCGCTGTGGCGCGACGTTCAGGGCCATGGAACGCACGTTGCCGGGACGGTCGGTGCGATCGACAACGGCAGCGGCGTCGTCGGCGTTGCGCCAGGCGTCCGGCTTTGGGCCGTGAAGATCCTCGACGACAGCGGTTCGGGGCTCCTGTCGTGGTACGTCTGCGGCCACGACTGGATCGCAGCGCAGCGTGACCCGGCCAATCCCGTGCGCCCGATGATCGAGTCGGTGAACATGAGCGTCACGAAGTGGGGTCACGACGATCAAGACTGCGGCGCGACGAACGACGACATTCTCCACCAGGCCATCTGCCGCGTCGTCGCGAGCGGCATCACGGTCGTCGCCGCGGCCGCTAATGACAGCGGCAGCGCGGCGGCCCGCGTGCCCGCGGCCTACAACGAGGTGATCACTGTGTCGGCGCTCGCCGACACCGACGGCAAGCCCGGCGCACTCGGTGGCCCGCGGTGCTTCTCATGGGGCTCATACGACGACGACGATTCGTTCGCGAACTTCAGCAATTTCGGCTCGGACGTCGACCTCATCGCTCCCGGCAAGTGCATCTGGTCAACGGTGCCGGGTGGCTACCAGTACATGTCCGGCACGTCGATGGCGGCGCCACACGTCTCGGGCGCTGCCGCGCTGCTCAAGGCGATGCGGCCCAACCTCACGCCCGCCGAGGTGAAGCAGGCCCTCCAGGATCTCGGCACGCTCGATTGGAAGATCACCAGCGACCCCGACCCGTATCACGAGAAGCTGCTGAACGTGTCGCGTATCGCGCCGCGCGGTGTCACGGTGACCGGGACCAAGTAGGGTCGCCGCCTTCGCGGGCCGCCCGCCCGACGAACTGGTTGCCCTTCCACGCTATAGTCACGTCCGGCCGGTTGCACGAGAGGAGACGCCGTGGCGAGAGCGATGTGGAAGGGTGCGATCCAGTTCGGGCTGGTGACGATTCCCGTCAAGCTCTACCTGGCGACAGAGTCGAGCTACCAGGTCCGCTTCAACATGCTCCACGAGAAGGACCTCTCGCGGATCCAGATGAAGACGTACTGCCCAGTCGATGACGACGTCATTTCCCGTTCCGAAACGGTGAAGGGCTACGAATACGCGCCCGACAAGTACGTCGTGATCACCGACGAGGACCTCGAGAAGGTCCCGCTCAAAACGGTCCGCTCGATCGAGATCGAGCAGTTCACGAAGGCCGACCGCGACGACACCAACACCAAGTTCATCAAGCAGGCCTACTACGTCGAGCCCGACAAGATCGGCCGAAAGGCGTTCTACCTGCTCAAGTCGGTCCTGGCGGAGGAAGGCCTCACGGCGATCTGCAAGGTCGTGATCAAGGATCGCGAGGCGCTCGCGTCGCTCGACCCCTTCGCCGACACGATGCTCCTGACCACGCTCCACTGGCCCGACGAGATTCGCTCGACGAAGGATCTCGACCTGCCCGAAGAGGAGCCCGACTTCAAGCCCGCCGAGCTCGCGATGGCCAAGCAACTGGTGTCGGCGATGACCGGCGAGTTCGAGCCCGAGAACTACCGCGATGAGTACCGCGAGGCGCTCATGAAAGTGATCGAGGCAAAGATGGAAGGCCACGAGGCGGTCGTCGCGGAGCCTGTCGAGGAGACCGGCAACCTGATCGATCTCATGGCCGCGCTCGAGGCATCGGTCAAGGCGACGAAAGCCGCTCGCGACGACACGCCCGTCTCGGTCGCCGACGCGAAGAAGGCGCGGGCCAACCGATCCGCCGAGGCCGAGGCTGAGGACAAGCCGGCTGCGAAGAAGGCGACCAGCCGCCGATCGGCCAAGGCGTCCGACGCCGACGAGGCCGAGGAGCCGGCTGCCGCAGCAGGTGGACGCAGCCGCCGGCGCAAGAGCGCATAGCCAGGGACAGCCGAACGCCCAGCGTTCAAACCGACGATCGGGTGGCTGCCATTCCGCCAATCAGCGCGTCTCGTCCGCTGATTCGAACGCCCGGCGTGCGAATTGACGATGGAAGACGGTTGAACGCCGGATCCGAGGCACCCCGTTCGCCCGTAGGAACGCCCGGCGTTCAATCATGAGCCCGACGAAGCGTCGGGCGGGCGCATCCACGCCGACGGCTACGACGACAGGATCGGCGCCACTCGAGCGGTACTGGAAGAAGCGTGACTTCGCGAAGACGCCGGAACCGGCCGGTGAGCACGACAAGCCGGCGGCCGGCGCGTCAAGAGGCGGCCGCTTCGTCGTTCAGCGCCACCGCGCGACGCGCCTCCACTCCGACTTCCGGCTCGAGGTCGAGGGCGTCCTCCCTAGCTGGGCGATCCCGAAGGGCCCGACCCTCGACCCGAAGATCCGCCGCATGGCGGTTCACGTCGAGGACCACCCGCTCGAATACTTCGACTTCGAGGGCGTCATCCCGAAGGGCCAGTACGGGGCCGGCGACGTCATCGTCTGGGACTGGGGAACGTACGTCCCCGAGGCGGAGACGCCCGACCCGAAACAGGCGATCGAGGATGGCGAGCTGAAGTTCGAGCTTCACGGCGAGAAGCTGAAGGGCCGATTCACGCTCGTCCGAACGAGCCGACGCCCGGGCTCGGCGCCGACGGCGGCCTTCGAGGATGACTCCGAGCAATGGCTGCTCATCAAGAAGCGCGACGCGTTCGCCATCGATGGCTGGGATCCCGAGGACTACCCGCAGTCGGTCAAGACCGGCCTGACGAACGACGAGGTCAAGGAGAAGCGCGAGGCGCTCTGGATGAGCGACATGCCCGCGGCCACCGCCGAGATCGACCTCGAGGGCGCCGTCGAGGCTCCGTTTCCGGGGTTCATCCCGCCGATGCTCGCCACCTTGACCTCGGGGCCGTTCAGCGACCCCGAGTGGCTCTTCGAGGTGAAGTGGGACGGCTACCGGCTCCAGGCGACGCTGAACAACGGCATCATCAAGACCTACACCCGCAAGGGACTGGACGGCTCGACGTACTTCCCGGGATTGCTCGAGCCGGCGACGTGGATCGCGGCGGATCAGGCGATCGTCGACGGCGAGGTCGTCGCGCTCGACGAGGAAGGTGCACCCGACTTCGGCCTCCTGCAGGAGGCGATCAGCGGGCTTCGCGCCGGCGGTCGGGGAGCATCCGCAGCGGCGGCGCGCCTCCGCTACTAGGCGTTCGACCTCCTCTACCTTGACGGCCGCTCGCTCCTGCGCGTGCCGCTCGAAGATCGAAAGCGGTTGCTCCGTAGCGTGCTGCGCGAGACTGGGCGGGTCCATTTCGCGTCGCACATCGAGGCCGACGGCGAGGCGTTCTACAAGGCCGCGAGCGATCTGCGCCTCGAGGGCATCGTGGCCAAGCTGCGCCGCTCTCCGTATGAGCCCGGGAAACGGACCCCGGCCTGGCTGAAGAACAAGATCCGGCCAGAGCAGGAGCTCGTCGTCGGCGGCTACACGCCCGGCGAAGGCAACGCCAAGGATCTCGGTGCCGTGGCCGTCGGGGTGTACGAGGACGGCCGGCTCAGATTCGCCGGCAAGGTCGGGTCCGGCTTCAACGCCCGGACGCGCAAGGAGCTCCGCAGCCGTCTGGAAGCGCTGGAAACTGACCGTCCGGCGTTCGACCCGGCGCCGGAGCGGAAGGGCGAGCTCCGGAAGCTGATCTGGGTCAAGCCCGAGCTGGTCATCCGGGCCGAGCTGGGCGGCTGGACGCGCGAGGGCTATGTTCGTCAGACCTCGTTCAAGGGCGTCGACGAGGGCCACGACCCTCGAACGGTCGCCCGCGAGAAGGCCGTCCCGGTAAAGCTAGCTGCGGCGAAGGCCGAGGCGGAATTGGCGACGTCGACGTCGGCGAAGGCCATGTCGGACGGGAAGCCCGTGTCGGCCGCGAAGGCAACATCCGCCAAGGCCACGTCAGCCGCGAAGGCCAAGTCACCCGCCAAGGCCGGCCGTGCGACCACTGCCTTCAAGGGCGCGACGCCGGAGGAGCTCGACGCGCTCGCCAAGATGCCGAAGGAAGGTATCTGGTCGGTCGGTGACCGAGAGCTCAAGCTCACGAACCTCGACAAAGTGTTGTTCCCGCCGATCGACGGCTCCGGCGAGGACCCGATCACGAAGCGCGAGCTCATCGCGTACTTTGGCCGGATCGCGCCGGCGATCCTGCCCCACCTCGCCGAGCGGCCGCTCAACCTCCACCGCTTCCCGAACGGCGTTGGCGGCCCCAGCTTCTGGCAGAAGGACATCCCCTCGACCGCGCCCGATTGGCTCCGGCGCTGGGCGGAGACCGGCGTCGACGCCCGCGAGGCGAACACCCACCTCATCGCCGAGGAGGTCGCCGCCCTGTGCTGGCTCGGCAACCAGGCGGGCTTCGAGATCCACGCCTGGACCGGGCGGCTGCCCGGCGTGGATCGCCCGACGTTCGCCCTCGTCGACATCGATCCGGGCGAGAAGACGACCTGGGACGAGACGCTCCAGCTGGCGCGGCTCTACCGCGCGGCGTTCGAGCATCTCGGCGTTCGCGCCTACCCGAAGCTGACGGGCAAGCGTGGCATCCAGGCGTGGCTGCCGATCGTCCCGAAGTACTCGTTCCACGACACGAGCGCCTGGGTGGAGCGGCTGTCGCGGGCGATCGGGGCGATGGTGCCCGACGTCGTGTCCTGGGAATGGAGCGTGTCGGAGCGGAAGGGCCGCGCGAGGCTCGACTACACCCAGAACACCTACATCAAGACGCTCGTCGCGCCATACGCGGTTCGGCCGGTGCCTGGCGCGGCGGTGTCGGCGCCGATCGCCTGGTCGGAGCTCGACGACCCGTCGCTTCGCCCGAATTCGTTCACGATCCGCAACGTTGTCGACCGCGTGGCCGAAGTCGGCGATCTGTTCGCGGGGGCCCAGACGGACGCCCAGGAGCTGCCGAAGCTGTAGCTCAGCCGCGGTGAGTCGCGCGGGCGAGCCGCGCGGGTCAGCGCCAGGCGCGGGCGTCGCCGGTGCGGAACGGCGCGAGGAAGTAGCCGAGGAGCGGTTCGCCGGTCGACGACTCGAGGGTCGTGGGTCGGAGCGCCTCGTCGAGGCGGAGGACGGCCGTGACGTTGTCGTTGTCGGGCCAATTCGGGTCGTAGATGCGGAGGGTCACCCCCCGCCCGTCTTCAGCGTAACCGTAGGCGATCACCTGGTGATTACCTGTCAATTTGAACGGGTTCTTGCCGGCGACCCGGATCAGCCCAAGCATCGCCAGGCGTCCCTCGTCGATCTCGCGCCGGATCTTCGGCCACTCGCGCTCGAACGTCTGCTTGATTCTGTCGCGGCCCAGCGACGACCCGAACGCCGAGCGGCGGTAGAACCGGATCGGCAGCCGGAAATAATCGAGCGACTGGACCTGACGCCGGACAATCGACTTGAACCGCGGCGAGCCGTTGGCGGGCGGCTCCCGGTCGAGCGGCACGGCGGCCTGGGACTCGAACAGGTCGCGGACCGTGAAACACATCCCACCGCACAGGCCAGCCGACGCGTCACCGATCCCGATCCAGCGCGGGTCGATCGGGCCGAGCTTCACCGTTGGCCCCGGCGGGTAGCTGTTTGCGAAATGGAGGCCCTGGCGGCTCGGCAGGAAGCCGGGAACGACGTTCTCGCTCATGGGCAAAGAGTAATTCCTCCGTCGAGACGCCGAGCGTCGTGCGCCCGGCGCGTACGGCTGATCGCCACGCGGTCAGGCCTCGGACTCGAGCCACTCCTTGACGGCCGCGGCGGCGGCCGGCGCCTCGGCCTCGATCCTGGATCGGGCCATCCCCTCGACGAACCTGAGCATCCCGCCGAGCTTGATCGTCGTTTCGAAGCCAACCCGGCATGACGTGCCGCTGAGCGGCGTGACCACGACACGAGCCGTGATGTCTGCGGGGCCCGCCTTCGCCGTCAGGCCGATGCGCTCCGGGGCGACGAACGCCGTCACCACGCCTTCGGCCTCCGTTCGTTGGCCGGCAGCCTCCGCGACGATCCGGGCCGTGCTTCCGACCCCAAGCGGAGGCGGCGATGTGAGCGTGGCCTCGACGATCGCCGGCTGCCAGCGCGGCAGGTCCTCGATCCGCGTGAGTCGCTCGAAAACCTCGGCGGCCGGTCGTTCGACGTCGATCTCGCGGTCGACGCGGATCACTGGGGCGGGGTCGCGGCCGACTCGCTGACGGTGACGCGGACGATCCCGGGTGGAACGCCGGCACCGGCCAGCGAGCCATCGTCCGGGGTGATGACGTCGAGCAACAGGAGATAGTCGCCAGCGGTCTTCGGTGTTGTCAGGACGAAGTCGACCGCCATCGAGGCGCCCACGGCCAGACCTGCCGGGAGCACCGATGTCCCTTCCTTGGCCTGCGAGGTATCGGGCACACCGGAGAGGCTGACCCAGCGGGCGATGAGCGTTGCCCGGCGCGCAGGCGTCTTCGCGGCGCCGTCGATATCGGACCGGATCGCCCGGACACCCCACGCGGCCGCGCCGAAGTTCGTGACCGTGACATGGAGCTCGAGCGGCTCGCCGGCGTTTGCAAGAGCCGCGACCGGCGCGTCGTACTTGGCGCCGAGCGCCCCGGTGACTTGGACGATGAGCGCGGGCATGAGCGCCTGGGTCGCAGCGTCGTAGGCGACGCCGTCGGTGCCGTGGATGGTGCCGACGAGCCGGTACAGCCCGGGCTTGGCCGGGACGGTGACGGGGACGGAGATGCCACCGGCAGTCCGAGTCGCCGCGACGGGCGCGACCACCTCGCCAGGCACCTCGGCTGATACGAGGTCGACCGGACGGGGCGTGGGCGCCGGCGCCGCGGACGCCGGTGGACTCGCAGCCGGCGCAGGCGTCGACGTTGCAGGAGCGGCCGGAACCGTCGCCGCGGGATCGGAGAGCGAATCCCAGCGGACCGCGACCATGATTCCCGCGGGGAGAACGGAGGGATCGCCAGCCCCGACCTTGAACGTGAAGTTCGTCGTCGATCCGGCGCTCGGCGGTGACGCGAGGTCTGGAGCGTCGAACTCCATCCCAAGGCCAGCCAGCGTCGGCTCGAGGGGCGGCAGGTCGCGCCCAAGCGGGCTGCGAGTCGCGCCAGCGAGGGTGTTGGCCGCGGCGAGGCCGTCTCGAAGGACGATCGACCGGTAGAAGCCCGAACTCACGCGGTCCGGGTCCATCTGGGCGGTGTACCCCGGGCTGCGGAGGCTGTCGAAGCGGAGCAAGTGGCCGTGATACGTGGGCGAGTCACGCCAGATCCGGTCGATCGTGCTCTTGCCGGCGAGGATCGAGCGGACGTAATACGCGGGTCCCATGTGGCCCTCTGCGATGACCGCCGCGGCGCCGGCCTTGATGAAGCCGGCAGCGTAGTTGTCGACGCGCTGCTGGCCAGTCTCGAGCGTCCCCTCGGGCAGGCCGGGCTCAGAGTTGCCGCTCGCGTAGCAGAGGTGGCTCAGGACGACGACAGCGTCCTTGGCGAGCGTGATCTCCTTCGCGATCGGACCTTCGCCGAAGTACTGGTGGACGTCGCCTGCACCGGCGTGCGGATTGAGCCCCATGCCGTTCTGGGTCGAGGGTGTCAGCTCGTTGCGATACCGGCTGGGCCAGCCGTTGCCGTGGCCGAGATAGACGACGATCGATGCGCCGTTGAGCGCCTTCTTGACTGCCGGCCAAGTCGCGTCGGGCGAGTAGACGCGAACGACATTCGGCGTGAACTTGAGGGCTGCCGCCGCGGCCTCGTTGCCGAGCTTCCGGTAGTAATCGGTCGCCGAACCGGTCGGTCCGACAACGATGGCGACCTTCGGGGCAAGGCGCTGCCGACTGGCAGCGGACGCCGGACTCACCGGTCCGATGGCCATCAACGCCAGCAGCGAGACGAGAACGAAGACCGAGACGCGCTTCATCGACAGAGAGAACCCCCTCAGGTCGGATGACGGTAGTACAGCGAACTGGTGAAGACCATACCCGAGGCCCGTTATCCGACCGTTATGAACCGCTTAGCGGTGACTCGCCGGTGCGTGCTGTCGACACTCGACGCGCTCTCGGCTTCGGGCCTCGGCGTATCGTTGACGCTGTCATGAGCGACCAGCCACATCGATACGCGGTCCTCGGGACGGAACCCGTCAAGACGATCAGTCGGGACGAGCTGAAAGCGAAGCTCGACGCCGACGATCCTTTCAAGCTCGTCATGGCCCTCAACCGATGGGCGTATGACGCGAAGCGGATCCCGGGTTCGCTTCATTTCGACTCGCCCGAGGTGCTCTACGCGGCGCTGAAGCCCGATGACGACATCGTGGTCTACTGCTCGCAGGTCGACTGCCTGTCGAGTGTCGCGATGTACCGCGACCTCGTGCGACGCGGCTACCAGCACGTCCGCCGCTACTCAGGCGGATTGCTGGACTGGGAGGACGCAGGCCTGCCGCTCGAAGGGGACTTCGTGGAGACGAAGGCGTGACCGCCGGCGGCAGCCCGCACGGGGTCGCGAACGTCGATGCGATCGAGTCGGAGCGGTCGCGCTGGTATGAGCTCATCGGGCTGGTTCGCTCCCTGAGCCCCGAGGAGTGCCTCGAACCCGGCTATTACCGCGACCCGGCCTGGTCCGTGCGGGACCTGCTTGGACACCTCGGGACCTGGCTCGCCGAGGCCGAGGTTCAGCTCCAGCAGATCAACGCGGGAACCTACGAGGGCCACGCGCTCGACGTCGACGCCCTGAACGCCGAGTTCCTCGAGGCCATGCGCGACCAGCCCTGGGATGTCGCCTCGGTCCAGGCGCACGCCGGCCGGACACGCATGCTCCAGGAGTTGCAGGACCTGACGGCGCCGAACGACGAGGCGACGTGGTGGCTCCGAAAGTCAGGCGCCGACCACTACGACGAGCATCTCGACCGTCTGCGCTTTTGGGTTGAGGACCTCATCCGGCGGCGCTAGACGGAGCAGAGCGTTGCCGCATCCGGAGCGCAGTACTCCACACGGCCGCCGATCATCGTCATCAGCACGCTCACAGCCGGGAGGTCGTCGGCCGCTACGCTCCGCGGGTCCCCGCTCAACACGACCAGGTCCGCGAGCTTGCCAACGGTCACCGTTCCCTTTCGATCCTCCTCGAAGGTCGCGTAGGCGCCGGCCCGGGTGATGAGTTCCAGCCCCTGTTCGACAGACAGCGCCTGATCGGCCAGCCAGGGTGGCGGCGCGCCCGCCTCTGAGCCAACTCGTGTCACCCCGTCTGACAGCGCCTTCATCGCAGCGCCGGATCTGCCGTTCAGCTCGTCTCGGATCGCCCATGGAAAGTCGGTGCTGCCGACCGCCGGTACGCCGGCCTCCAGCAGATCCCGCCATCGCCCGACCCACGGCAGCCGGTCCGGTCCAAGGGTGGCTTCCTCTTCGGCCGCCCAGTCCGACGTCATGAACGGCAGTTGGATCGAGGCGATGATCGACAGGTCGCGCATCCGTCGCACCTGGTCGTCGCGCACCATCAGGACGTGCTCGATGCGGTGGCGGTGAGCGTCGTTGTCGGCGCCGGCCAGCGCCGCCTCGTAGGCATTCAGGACCATGTCGTGGGCCGAGTCCCCGCAGGTGTGGGTGGCGAGCTGCCAGCCGTCGTCGTGGAGCGACCGAGCGAGGTCCGTGAATTCCTCCGGCGTCCAGTACACGTCACCGCGGAAGCCCGGTGCGTCGATGTGCGGCTCGGTGAGGAGCATCTTCGCCGGCGAGGCTCGGTCGGCGAAGAGCTTGACGCCACCGATCCGCAGGCGCGGACTGAACTCCTGGCGCGGCCGGTAATCACCGAACCAGACGCCAAACTTCTGTTCGAGATAGTTCACCGGCAGGTAGCAGTTGACGCGGAGTGGGAGCTGACCCGCGTCGTCGAGGGCACGGAGTTCGTCCAGGCGCTCCTGGTTGACGAAGAGCTCGGAGATGCTCGTCCACCCGCCGGCCAGGGCGTCTTTGATGGCCGCTTCAGCGGATTCGTAGCCGGTGACATCCCGATCGCCGATCCGGTGGCAATGGGCATCGTTGAACCCTGGCAGCAGCACGCGTCCGCCAAGGTCGACGATCCTGGCGTCGGGAGCCGCCGCGGCCAGCACCTCCGCTTCGGCACCGACGGCCGCGATGCTGTCGCCGGAGATCGCGACAGCGTTCGCCGAGGGGCGCTCCGGATCCATGGTGATGACGGTCGCGTTGCGGAGCACGACGTCCGTCAGCACAGCCGATGGCGATTCGGTCGCGGGAGGGCGCGGCGACGCCGGCCTGGGCGCGCTTCCGAGCGAGCACGCTTCCAGGCCGACCCGCTTCAGCGTCATCCCGCATGCCCCGAAGAACGCGACCAAGGCCTCCGGCTCACTGGCAGCCCGCGCCTCCCGC
>JANMPL010000083.1:0-1605 GCA_031369845.1 Chloroflexota bacterium | reverse complement strand
CCCCGTCCGCCCAGCGCCCGACTGGATCTCGTCGAAGACCAGCACGATGCCGTGACGATCGCAAATCTCGCGGAGGCCGGCGAGGAAGCCGTCCTCGGGAACGACGTAGCCACCCTCGCCCTGGATCGGCTCGACGATGATCGCGGCGACCTCGTTCGCGGGGGCGAGCTTGTCGAAGAGGACCTCGTCGAACCAGCGGAGATCCTCGACCCGCCCGAACGGCGCGTGGAACACGCCCGGGAGGAGCGGCCCGAACCCCGCGTGGTACTTCGCCTTGGACGCGGTCAGCGAGATCGAACCGTACGACCTGCCGTGAAACGCACCGAGGAAGGCGACGATGTACGGCCGCTTCGTCGCATGGCGGGCGAGCTTGATCGCCGTCTCGACGACCTCCGTCCCGCTGTTGCCGAGGTAGACCCGGGCCTTCCCGCCGGCCACCGGTGTGATCTCCGCCAGGCGACGGCAGACCTCGGGGTAGATCGGCAGGTAGAAGTCCGACGCCGAGAAATGGATCAACTGGGCCGCCTGCTCCTTGATCGCCGCGACCACCTGCGGGTGCGAATGACCGGTCGAGTTGACCGCGATGCCCGCCGCAAAGTCGAGGAACAGGTTCCCATCGATGTCCTCGATCGTCAGCCCTTCACCGCGAACCGGAACGATCGGGTAAGCGCGCGGGAGGCTCGGCGACGTCCATGTCTCGTCGAAGACGACGTGAGCGCGGGCCTTCGGGCCGGGGATCTCCGTGACGAGGTCAGGGACGGGACGTGACGGAGCCAACGCAGCACCTCGAACGCATAGGAAGTATGCAGACTGGATATTCGACCGGCAGTCTAGCAGAGGCTCCGACGCGCTCGAGGGCGGTTGCGAGGGTCAGGCCGGACCGCGCCGGCGGTTGGCGACCGCGGCTCCCACACCGAGGCCGGCGACAAGGCGGAGCCCACCTGCAGCGAGGTACGGGACGGGCGAGTTACAGGTCGATGCCGGCGCGTTGGGCACGGAGCGATGTCGGCCGTGTCAGCGTCATCGGCGGCAGCGGCTGCCGGCGAACCCACGATCACGACGCCGGCCATGCCTGGATGGAGACTGCATGAGTAGGGGTATAGCCCCCGCCGCCGCGAAACGGTGCGAAAACGACTGGCCGTCCGGGAGTGTGTCGCTACCCCCACTCACCATTCCGGCCGGTGACGTCGTGAAACTGCGGCGAAGCGTTGATGAACCGGACCTCCGTGCCAACCGGCACGCGGCTGACCGTTGGGGCAATGTGCAACCGTCGATCTTGACGACCGTGGCGTTCCCTTCAGTCGGCGTGTCTCCGACGCCTTCGTGACACCCGCCGCCGGCCAGCTCAACCCCGGCCGCGGCCGGACCTGGAACCAAGACGACGGGAAAGGAGGTTCCCGTCATGTAGCTCAGCGTGCACGAGTGTCACCCGCTTGGGCACGCCTAACGCAAGCGACATCAAGCCGATCCCAGGTGTCGCGCTGCCGCCGGGTCTTCTCGTGCGATGCCTTCGGCGACCCGCAGGAGCTCACCGCGCAACGCACTTGTCCGCGCTTCATCCGCCGTTAGTTGGTTCCGGAGCAGGCGGGCGCTCGACCAGATCGA
>JANMPL010000152.1:0-3024 GCA_031369845.1 Chloroflexota bacterium | reverse complement strand
GTGGGTAATGGCCCACGTATGGCTGGAACGGTGACTCCAGCGTCGTGACGCGCAGGAGGCGGGCATCGACGAGGGCGGATGTCTCGTCCTGGAATCGAAGGTACGCCGGGTCATAGCGCTTGTTGTAGGCCACCATCAAGGTGACGCCGGCCGCGTCCGCGGCCTCAATCATGGCCTCGGCCTCTGCGGTCGAGAAGCACATCGGCTTTTCGACGAGGACATGGAGGCCCGCCCGGGCGGCCTCGATCGCCATCGGCGCGTGGCTGCCGGCGGTGAGGACGAGGATGGCATCGATCGGTTCGCTCAGCAGCTCGCGCCAATCCGCGCAGACCTTTGGGATGCCATACCGCTCCGCGCTGGCCGCGGCATTCTCGGGAGCGATGTCGCACAGAACCGAGATCTCGAATCGATCCGACAGCTCGCGCAGGTAGTGCAGGTGCATCACCTGGGCGATTAGACCGGCGCCGACGACACCCACCTTCACGCGGGTCGGGGTTGAACTCCACGCGGAGGCAGACCTCGTCGCCAGGGTCCGTGTGTCGATGGTGAGCCTCCGGTCAAGGTTGGGACGGGACCAGCCTGGGCAATGGGGAAGGCGCACGCCTACGGTAGCATGGCGTTGCAACGTTGCAACCGGTCGATTTGGCGAGGAGTGCGTGAGGCTCGCGCTGGTCACGGAAGGGATGATCCACCGATCCCTTGACGAGCTCATGGATTGGCTGGACGAGCATGTCCCCGAGGTGCGCGACCTCGAGATCGGGACGGGTGGGTACTCGCCCCTGGGCCACTCACCCCTCGAGCTGACCGGGCCCCAGCGCCGCGAATGGCACGCTCGCCTGATCGGTCGCGGCTTCCGTATCGCCGCGTTCAACGTATCGGGCAACCCGCTCCATCCCAGCGAGGCGATCGCCCGTCGACACGATTCCGACCTTGGGCGGACCGTTGAGCTCGCCGTCGATCTCGGCGTGGACCGGATCGTCGCGATGTCCGGCTGCCCCGCAGCCGGGCCAGGTCCGAGCGCCGCTCCACATTTCGCGGCGAATGCCTGGCTCCCGGACTACGCCGGGGTGGCAACCTGGCAATGGGAGAACCGGGTGCGCCCGTACTGGGAGGCCATCAACGAGCTCGTCGCCCCGAGAAGTCCGAGCCTACAGATCTGTCTCGAACTGCACCCTGGCGCCCATGTCTTCAATGTGGACACATTCCTCCGGCTCAACACCGTCGCGCCCGCGGTTGCGGTGAACCTGGATCCAAGCCACTTGTTCTGGCAGCGCATGGACCCTCTCAAGGTGATCGAGCGGCTTGGGCCGAGGATCGGCTATGCGCATGCAAAGGATGTTCGCTACGACACCGCCGAGCTCGAACTGAACGGCCTATTGGATAGCCGCTGGCCGGGTGATCCATCGCACATCCCGTGGGACTTCGCCGCCGTTGGTCACGGTGCTCACGACGAACGGTGGTGGCAGACGTTCGCGGATGCGCTCGCGCGCGAAACCAGCGCATCGACCCTCAGCGTCGAGCACGAAGACCGTCTGGTCCCTCCCGAGGACGGCATCCCAACGTCAGCTCGGCTTCTGGCCGGGCTCGCTCGGGATCAAATTCCTGGTCGGCCCTGAGGCCGCGCGTGACCACGGACCGCGCCGGCCGGCCAGCAACGCTGGGCGACGTTGCCTCACTCGCCCGCGTCTCTCCCTCCACGGTTTCCAATGTCGTTCGCGGGTCGGACGTAGTGGCACCGCGGACACGACGTCGAGTCCTGGCCGCGATCGAGGAGCTGGCCTATCGACCGAACGCGCTGGCGCGCCACCTCCTGCAGGGCCGGGCCACCACCATCGGCGTCATCGCTCGCGACCTTGGCAACCCTTTTTATGCGGAGATGGCCTCGCTCGTCGAGCGAGAGGTCGCGCGTTTCGGCTTTGCGGCCATGCTCTGTGCGACGGACGGTGACGACGATCGGGAGGAGCAGGCGATCGGCCTGATGCTCGAGAACAGAGTCAGCGGTCTGGTCTTCCTCTCCTTCCTGGGCCGGCCGGCAGAGATCGAGAAGATGATCAACGGGCAGGTCCCGGTGGTCTTCGTGGCCGCGGAGGCGCCGTGGGCCGACTCGGTCACCGTGGACGAGCATCGCGGCGGCGAGCTCGTCGCCCGGCATCTCATCGAGCTGGGCCACCGCCGGCTTGCCTTTGTCGGGCCGCGGCAACCCGACCGAGCCGACGCTCGGCGCCTCGAGGGCTTTCTCCGGGCCGCTGCGGACGCTCAGCTTCAGCCGGCCGTCATCGCATGGGACCCGCCCGATGGAGCCGTCTCGATCGGAGGGGCGAAAGCCGACTGGTCGACGATCCTCAGGGGCCCGGACGCGGCGACCGGCATCTTCGCCGCAAATGACTTTGCCGCGATCGACCTGCTGGATGTTGCCGATTCGCTGGGGATTCGGGTTCCGGACGACCTCTCGATCGTCGGTTTCGACGACGTCGACATGGCCCGCCTGCGTCGAATCAACCTGACGACCGTCAGCCAGTCCCGCGAAGCCCTCGTGCGGCTCGGGGTCGAGGCCCTCTTCGGGCGCATCGAGGGCCGGATCGCCGGCGATCCGCACGTGACCCTCGCGAGCGCGTCGCTCAAGGTGCGGGGGTCGAGCGGCCCGCCGCGTTGACGGCTCGAATTGGAACCTTGCAATCGCGAGGAGACGAACCCTTCGATCCCCTGGATCACTACCCGTGGGGAAGCTGGCTGGCGAGGAAGGATTCGAAGCTTCGATCTCCTGATCCAGAGTCTGTGTATCGGAATCAAGCTCGCGAGCCGCCATTTGAGCGTGAAGAGGGCCTCTGTCGGCCGCCGAATCGGGGTGAGTCAGGCGTGCGTAACGTCGGGACGCCTTCCACTCGTGGGAAGGTGCGATCGACGACGGCGGGTGGCTCGGAGTCAGGTTGCCGCGATGGCCTCTTGGGCAGGTGCCCCCGCCGTCCGAGATCGCGGGCCGGCCGTGGCCTGATAGGAGCATGTCTTCACTCGACGCACTGCTTG
>JANMPL010000141.1:0-4412 GCA_031369845.1 Chloroflexota bacterium | reverse complement strand
CCGCGAGGGTCTTGTTGTGGGCCAAGACGAGCGTCGGCCGGTTGACCTTCTCGATCGTCCACGCCAGGGTCGCCGTCTTACCCGTGCCGGTCGCGCCCAGGAGCGTTTGGTGTGGGACGCCTCGCTTGAGGCCGTCGACGAGCTTGTCGATCGCCTGTGGCTGGTCGCCGGTCGGCTGGAATGGAGCGACGAATTTGAAGTCCGGCATGGGGTCGAAAGGATACACGAACCGGCCGATAACGAACGGGCGTTCGGTAGCCTCTGGGGTCGCTCGCCTCGCCATGACGTACGACAGAGGGGTACGAACGGTGGGGACCAACGACTCATACCGGAGGGCGACCCCGCATCCGACACTCAGGGTCAATTCAGAGATGCATATCTGGAGGTCGCACACCTCGGTGCGCGCAAGAACATTCAGCCGCAATACCGACGGACGACGGCCCGGCGCGGGTGAGTCCGGTCAGAGCCTGGTCGAGTTCTCGCTCGTCCTCATGCCGCTCTTCTTCATCCTGCTCGGAATTATTCAGTTCGGCTTCATCTTCAACACCTACGTGACGATGACGAACGCGGCTCGCGACGCCGGGCGGCTCGGGACGGTTTACGTCTATGACCGGTCGCTGACGAAGTCCCAGAACGACCTCGCGCGAAACGAGTCGATCAAGTCCGCCGTGCTCAGCTCCATGAACATGCTGGCCAAGACCACGCCTCACTTCTCCACCAGCGGCACCTGGTCACAGAGTGGCCAGACGTTCACCAACGGCGATCTCGTGATCACGTATCTGCTGCCTTCGGGTGTGACGTCGAGCGACCCGCGAACCGGCCAGCAACTCACGGTCAAGGCCGTATATCACCAGGATCTCGTGATCCCGCTCGTTTCGACATTCCTGCCGCAGGACGCGGGCGGTCGGTTGCGCCTGACCGGCGAAGTCACGATGGTCCTCAACTGATGGTCGCGATGCACCGAGCTGCGCGGGCATGGACCGGGCGTCGCGACCGCGGGCAGGTGCTCGTGATCTTCGCCCTGGCGATCACCGCCTTGTTCGCGGCCGCCGGCCTCGCGTTCGACATCGGTCGGTTTTACAGCGAGCGGCGCTTCCTCCAGAACTCAGCGGATGCCGCTGCGCTGGCCGCCGGCAATGCCCTGAGTCGCGGCGAAACGGTGGCCCAGGCCGACGCCCGGGCCCGCGAGGTGCTTACGGTGAACTTCGCCCACTCACCGTCTGGCGTCGTACCGACCCTGCCACCGGTGACGCCCGTCTACGAGCCCGGCCACGCCGGCGACCCGCGCTTCCTGGTCAACGGCATTCTGATCTCGGGCAGCGAGATCAGGGTGGCGGTCCAGAACCCGGTCGGCTACACGTTCGGGCGGATCGTCGGCCTCGACCGGAACACGATCGGCGGCCAGGCACGGGTCAACACGAACGGCAACATCCTTCCGATCGCTGTCCGCCGCTTCGTCCACCTGAGCGGTCCAACGCCCGGGGCCACCAGCCCATGCCCCCAGAACCAGACAGTATTCATGGACTTCTTCGCGACGGGCAACACCTCGTGTCTCGGCAGCGAGACGAATGCCACGCTCCGGACGGCCCCCAACGCCGGCAACGCCTTCGACACGACGACGCCCGGCAGCGATCCGACGAATCACGGGCCGGTCGTCGCAATTCTCGGCAATGGTGCGCAGCCGAATGACGGCGCGGACTTCCGTGGCTTCATCGCCCTCGACATCCGCAACTTCCAGGCGGCCGGGACCCAGCTCTACTACAACGGCGTGACGGCTTCGACGGGCAGCAACACCCTCAAGGCAATGGAGGCGAACTGGGTCACCGTCGGCGGGTACCCGGGGCCGATGTTCCCGGTGACCATCTCCCCGCCGGACCCGAACGACCAGGTCGCAACAATGAGCGGCAACTCCACTGGCATCGTCATCGACGAGGTGCTCGACCGCTACGCCCTTGGCGACGAGATCCTCATCGCCGTCTATCCGGGCAGCGTCATGGCGATCCCGGACTTCACGCTCTCGCCGCCCGGGACTATCTCGCTGCCGATCACGGGTCTGACCGCCAATGCGGGCTCGATCAAGGTCGGGAAGAACCAGTCATTCACCGGCGTGGTCTCCCTGACGACGCTCGCCGATACGCTCGATCCCCAGAATCCGATGGTCACCGGCAAACTCGTCGGAGCCAATCCGATCACCTATTCGCCCAATCCGGTCACCCCTTCGCTGGGCTCCGGGACGACCGTAACGCTCTCGAACATGACGACGCTTGCGGCGGTTCCCGGTATCTACACCCTCTGGATCCAGGGCCAGGCCGGCAGCCCATATCTCACGACGAAGTGGACGCCCGCGGCGATCAAGGTCGGCACGGTCACCCGCGACTTCAGCGTCGCATCCAACGCGACGATCGCGGTCGCGCCCAACGTGGGTAATACCGTCACTTTTGCGCTCAAGGTCAAGCGCGAGGGTTCCGCCTTCAACGGCACGAACGTGAACCTGTCCCTCGACGGCCCGCTCCCGTCTGGTATCGGGGCGACGAGCTTCAGTCCGAGCAACGTCACGCCGGCGAACGGCAACGGGAACCCCTCGACCCTGACCATCAACACAGGAACGATGTCGCCAGGGCGACACCGGATCGTCCTGCGGGCGACCGGTGTCAACAGCGACGCCCAAAAGGTCACTCACCTGACTCAGCTGTTTGTCGACGTCGCGACCGGTGGCGGCGGCAATGACAACTACATCGACATCGTCGGGTTCGCCGTGATGCGGATCGCCGCGATGGATGCGAACACCATCAGCGCTTATGCCATCACCCCTGTCATCGCCAACATGAACGATCCCCAGTTGCGCCGCGGTCAGGTGGCGCGGTTGGTGCCCTGGAACTAGCCGGGCGGGCACGGTACACCGATTTCCCGGGCGGCGCGCCATCGTGCGCGGCGACTCGGACCTGGGAGGCATCACTCCAATGGAAATGGAATACAAGGACCCGTCCAAACGGGGCAAGTTCATCGTCATCTTGGGCATCGTCCTCGCCCTGGCCGCCGGCGGTGCCGCATTCTTCTTGATCAACCAGGCCCAGCAGCAGGCGGGCCAGACCGGCCTCAAGACGGTAAGCGTGGTCGTCGCCGCGCGACCGATTCCGGCGCGCAAGCCGGTCGAGGCCGACGACCTGGCAGTCCGTCAGGTACCCCTCGACCCGACGAACTCCGACGCAATCATCATCAAGCAGCCCGACCAGGTCATTGGGCGCGTCCTTGCCGTCTCTGTCCTGCAGGACCAGATGATCACCCTGAACATGCTCGCCTCGACGGCGACCGGTGGCCAGTTCTCGATCCTGGAGCCGGGCGAGACCATCGCCCCCGACTCCGAGGCATGGCGGGCGGTATCGCTGACCGTGCCCGATGACCGCGCCGTCGGCGGGCTTCTCGTGCCCGGCATGACCGTCGACGTGTTCACGAGCGCCACGGTCAACGTCCCACAGGATCTCCTGACCGCCGGCAAGTTCTACACGGACAAGTCGACCAAGATCACGTACCAGAACATGGTGATCCTCGCTCGTGCCGGCACGTTCTACGTGGTCAAGGCGACGCTCGGGATTGCCGAGGAGATCTCGCATCTCCAGGCCTCCGGCAATGCGACGTTCAGCCTTGCGATGCGCCCCGAGGCCGACGTCCGGCTGGTCGACGCGTCGGCGCTCGGCGAGACGACGAACATGCTCATCGCCAAGTACGGACTCCCGGTCCCGCAGAACTTCCCGCCGAGCAAGGGCCCGATCCCGTCCGCCCAGCCGACACCGACGCCGACGGCGACGCCCTCGCTGGCCCCCGGCGCCTCCGGCCCGCCCGCTCCAAGCACCGCCCCCTGATCCGCTGACCCGGCTCCAGGACAGCCTGCGGCGCGTCCTGCGCTTACCCTGCGCCGCTGACCCGGCGCGCCTCCCCGGCCACCCGGCTCGTTCGCGCGAACCGGGTGGCCCTTCGATTGCCCCGGTGACGGCAGCGAACGGGCTACCCGGCTCGTGACGCTGTCCAGGCCTCGAAGACGCGGCGCCGTGTCTCCACGACGTCGCCGGACGTGTCGATCACCCGCGTCGCGGCTGGCCGCAGCCGCCGGGCAGGATCGTCCTGGGCCGCGATCCGCTGGTTTGCTTCGGCCTCGCCCAGGCCACGCGCCAACAGGCGCTCGTACTGGCGATCGGGGTCGCACGTGACGAGCCACACTTCGTCGCACATCTTCGCGAGCCCGCCCTCGACGAGCTTGATTGCCTCGACGGCGATGGCCGGCGACCCGGCCGCTTCCGCGACCGCGATGGCGATCTCGATTCGTGACCGCACCGCGGGATGGACGATGGCCTCGAGGTCCGCGAGGGCGGCCGGATCGGAGAAGACGAGCCTGCCGAGCGCGGCGCGGTCCAGCG
>JANMPL010000100.1:0-29586 GCA_031369845.1 Chloroflexota bacterium | reverse complement strand
TCGGGATCACCGGTGAATGGCAGCGAGGCGGGCGGGCTGGTGGTCTCGGTCACGGACGCATGGTAGCCCCGGCCCCGCTCATCCGTCGCGGCAGGCCACTGGCGATGGCGATCAGCCCGGAGACGACCACGAGAGCGCCGGCGAGAACGAACATCGCAGCGGCGTTGGTGTCGACGACCAGGGCGGCGAGAGCGATCGAGAGCGGCGCTGCGACCACCGCCCCGAGCATCAGGAAGCTCATCGTCCGGCCGAGCATGTGCGGCTCGGTCTTCTCCTGGACCCACGCGACCATGACCACGTTGACGTAGCCGTTCATGGCGCCGATCGCGAGAAGGATCGCCGCGGCGACCGGGACGCTGGGGGCCACGCCGATGGCCGCCAGGCCGATCCCGGCCCCGATCACGAACCCGAGCACCAGCCATCCGAACCGGCGCGGGCGCCGGAGCGAGCCACCGACCACTGCGCCCGCCAGCGAACCTGCCCCGAAGGCGGCGAACAGCAGCCCGAGTGCAAGGGCGTCACCGCCGAAACCGACCAGGACCAGCCAAGGCAGGCCGACCACGGTCGGACCGGTGAACGCCAGGTTGGCGGCCGTGGCGACAACCACGATCGAGCGCATGACCGGGTCGCCGAGCACGACCCGAACGCCCTCGACCAGGGCGCCGGCGATCGATGCTCGCGGCGGGTCGGCCGAGGCGGTCGCGTCCAGGTCCGGTGCCAGCGTGCCCATCGCATCTGCGGGCGCGGTCGGTTGCGCGTCAGGTTCGGTCGGACGAACGGCGCTTGCGCCCGACCGAACGAGCCAGAGGGCGATCGCGGCGACCGCGAACGACGCGGCATCGAAGACGAAAGCGATCCCGACACCGATGACTGCGATCGCGAAGCCCGCGATGGCCGGCCCGACCGTGCCCATCAGTTGAGCCGTGCCCTGCATCAGCGCGTTTGCTGCCGCGAGGCGGCTCGACGGGACGAGGCGTGGCACGAGCGTGCTGATGGCCGGCAGGAAGACGGCATCGACCGTCCCGAACACCACGCCGACCAGGGCGAGATGCCAGATCTCGATCCGGCCACCGACCACCAGGATCGCGACGATCGTCGTCAGGATGGCCCGCAGGATGTTCGACCCGAGGGCCAGATCGCGAGGCGAGATCCGGTCGGCCAGGACGCCACCGAGCAGCATGAAGACGCCGCGCGGGATGGCGGCCGCGACCAGGATTGCCCCGAGCGCCAGGCCCGACCCGGTCAGCCCGAGGACGAGGTACGACACGGCCACGGTCTGGAAGGCGTCACCCAGCAGCGAGACGCTCTCGCCGGCCCACACCAGCCGGAAGTCGCGGCCTGCCAATGGCGCCAGGAGCGGCAGACGGGCGGGGCGCGCGATGGACCGGGCGGCGTCGTGGGTGGTCATTCGAGCGAGATCCGGACCCCGTCGTCGCCGTCCTCGACATCGACGATCGGACCCGTGATCCCGGCCTCGATCGCCTCGCGGATCCGGTCGGACGTCGCATCGGAGATGCCCGGGACCTGGTTGAGTGCGGCGCGACCGAGCGACAACGGGATGCGCAGGTTGATGACCGCCCGGCCGCCGTCGGTGACCTCGACGCGGAGGGTCTTGGCAGGTCCGCGGCCGGACGCGTCGGCGGGGGCGGCGTCCCGGACGGTCGTGGCGGTCGTGGCCGAATTTGCGGCGCCATCCCGATCCTCCAGGGCGTCGAGGATGGGCCCGGCCTCGTCGGCGGTCAGGCGACCCTCCGCGACGAGGCGGAGGACCCGCTCGAACGCGTCGTCAGGCATCGGTCGTGGCGCCCGGGTCGAACCGGGCGGTCTCGGTACCGGGGTCGATCGCTTCGGCGGCACGGCCGGCTGTCTCGCCTCGGTCGAGGGGATCGACCCCATCGAGCGCCTCGAGTCGCTTGCCGGCCTCGGCGACGTCGATCTCGCCGCGTTCGAGCGAGCGCAGGACGCGCAGCCGTGCGTCGTCATAGGCGGCCGCGATGGCGGGGTTCGGCGTGGCCTGGGCCGGTCCGACCGGCGGCTCGGGATCGAGGGGCGCGACGGGCGCGATCGGCGGGAGCGGGACCGGTGTGGGCGGGACGACCAGGAGGTCGCCGGACAACGAGCGGAGGCTGACCAGGGGCCCGCCGGCACCGACCACCAGCGACCAATGCCCACGCCGGCCCTCTGTCCGACCGCCGACCTTCGAGCGCAGGTCGCCCGAGAGCGTGGCCATCTCGATTCGGAGGTCACCGGCCGGGGCGAGGAGCGTATCGCCGCTGACGGTCACGATCGCGAACGGGCCGGGACCTGCCAATCGGCCCGCGATGCGGAGGTCGCCGCTCGTGGTGGTCGCATCGAGCACGGTCAGGGTGGCTGCGCGCAGCTCGACGTCCCCGGAGACGGTCTTGAGCGTCATGGCAAGCTCGCCGGTCGCACCGATGTCGAGCTCGCCCGAGACGGCATCGACCGCGACGCGGCCGCTCACCGCGCGCAGTGTGATGTCGCCGGACGCGGTCCTGTAGCGCTGGTCGCCGACGAGCCCGTCCGCTTCGATGTCGGCGCTTCCGGCTTCGATGACCACGGTCGCCCCGCGCGGGACGTCGACCTCGACGTCAGGCGTGTGGCCGTCGCCGTGACGGCCGCCCCAGCGCTTGTCGGCGTGGAACGAGGCGCTGCCCTGGCCCAACTCGATCGCGAACATGTCGGCGAGGTCCCGGCCATGGCCGTCCCGGATGCGGATCGAGCCACCGTCGACCGCCCGCAGCCGGGCGCGGCCGTGGCCAAGGCGGATGGACAGCAAGCCGTTCGGGCCGATGACGTGGTCGAGGCCGGCGCCCGTCGTGGTGGCGGTCATCGTTGGGTCCTCCCGGGTGCGCGGATCGCGGCGGCGGCTTCGTCGGCGGTCATCTCGTGGCGAGCCAGGGCCTGGAGGATCTCCTCGCGGCTGCGTCCATCCGGGACCGGCTCGATCGCCGGCACGTCGAGATCGTCGCCAGCCTCGGATTCCGCTCGCGGTCCGAAGCCGAGGGCACGCACGAGCGCCTCGACGCGGGACCGGACGGTCGGGTAGCTGATGCCGAGCTCGCGCTCCATCTCGCGCAGGTTCCCCCGCGAGCGCAGGAAGCTCTCGAGCAGGACGAGCTGCTCGCGGTTGAGGCGCCCGAAGCGCCCGACGCTGAAATCGCCTTCCAGGGTCGTCCCGCAGCTCCGGCAATGGAGACGGGTGACGGCGAGCTCGCTCGAACAGACCGGACAGGTGGAGATGACGTCGTGGGGCATGAAGGGTGCCTACCGCCCGGCTGTCCGGGCGCGCCCGGTCGCCGGATATGGGCGCAGCGCGCGGGCCGCGTCGGCGGTGTTGGCAAGGTCCGCCGTGACGGCCCGGCGAACTGCGTCGGACGCCTTGAGGAGCCGGCGCTGCCGGAGGTCGACGTCAAGGTCGCGTTCGCGTTCGGCCGCGGTGAGGTGGGCCAGGGCCAGATCGTACATGACCGTACTCCATTGGTGATGTGTCGTGCGCTTGGTGGTCACGTTATAGCAATCGCACTTTCACTTTGTCAAGGCACATAGTCACTTTGTGTGCTCAGCGACGCCTTTGCGAGCACAAGAAACGGCCCCTGCTCCGGCGTCGCTGCCGGGCGGGGGCCGTCGATCGTCGTCGATCAGGCGGGCGGTTGGCTCAACTCCCGCGGATCGTGCTCGCGGTCAGGCTGAAGTCACCGACCACCGAGCGGTAGTAGCGCCCGGGTGATTTCGGGTCCATCCAGGCGCGATAGGCCGCGTTGCGCGTGGACTGGAACTGGAAATCGTAGTTCCCGTTCCAGTTGGACGAGCTCCTGAACATGGCCCCGATCGTGCGGTTCGTCTTGAACAAGCCGTACAGGATGTACGAAGCGTTCGTGATCCCCTCGGCAAAGATGGCCCGCGCCCCGGCACGCAGGAAGCCCGACGCGTAGTTCTGGACGCGCTGCTTGGCCACGGTCTTGGTCGGGTTCGCAGAACCCCACTCGGAATTGCCCGAGGCGTAGCACAGGCGGTTCAGGATGACGACCGCGTTGGGGGCGAGGGCGATCTGGGTGCGGATGTAGTACTCGCCCCAATACTTGGTGTTCGAGTTGCCGCTCCCGGCCGTCCTGTTGAGGCCGAACCCGTCCTTGCTGTACTGCGAGAAGACGCCGTACGGGCTCGGCGAGCCGTTGCCGTGACCGAGATAGATGATGACCTTCGCGCCCTGGGCCGCCGCCTTGACCCGCGACCACGTCGCATTCGGGCTGTAGATCTCGACCACGTTGGCGCCGTAGGAGCGAGCCTGGGCCGCGTAGCGCCGAGCGTTGTCCTTGTAATTGGCTGTGCTGGAACCCACCGGTCCGACGATGACCACGACCTTCATCCCTGCCGCCGCTGCGGGGCTGGGGTTCGCTGCCCCGGTCAGGGCGACCAATGCGGTGGCGAGTGCGATGACGGTCAGACGGATCGACCACTTGGATGACACCCGCTGGGCGCCGTTATTCGGGACTAGCAAGACTCTTGCCTCCTGTCCGCCGGAACACCGCGTGGTGAGCACGCGATGACGGTGGGGTGTGCCGCCGACGGCAGGGGGGACGTGACGCGAGGTCATCGTCGGAAGGCGCGCGACGACGCGCCGAGAGCCGGGGGAGGGACCGAAAGTCGATCCCGAGATGCCAGGTGGGGGCCTGGCGGTGTGACAGGTTTCCTGCCGTGGGGGGCGGCGTTCTTCTGTTTGGCCCTGTCTACTGTGCGTGCCTGGGAGCGCCCTGAGTATGCCAGCCCTGGCAAGCCCTGTCATCCGGACGGCCGTCACGGCCCGGTCACGGCCATTTCCGCTATGCTCCGGGCGGCCCACAGTCCGTCCGCGTCCATCGACGCGCGGAGCCGGGCCACCGTCGCGCTCCCAACGGGTCCAGCGGCGGGACCACACAGGAGCAACACGCTTGACCTTCGATTCACTCGGCCTGTCGGCCGACCTCGTGCGCATGGTCGCCGAGGAGGGGTATACGACCCCGACCCCCGTCCAGGAGGCGGCGATCCCGCTCGTCCTCGAGGGACGTGACGTCCTCGCCGCGGCCCAGACCGGCACCGGCAAGACGGCCGCGTTCGTCCTTCCCATCCTCGACCGCCTCCGCCACCAGGCCAACACGAGCTTCTCTCCGGCACGCCACCCGGTCCGGGTCCTCATCCTCGTCCCGACGCGCGAACTCGCGATGCAGGTCGACGAGAGTGTCCGGACATACGGACGAACCGTCCCGTTGCGCTCGACCGTCGTCTACGGCGGGATCCCCATGGACCCCCAGATCAAGGCTCTGCGCGGCGGCATCGAGATCCTGGTGGCGACACCCGGGCGCCTGCTCGACCTTGTCGGCCAGAAGGTCGCCAATCTCGGCCAGGTCGAGATCCTCGTCCTCGACGAAGCCGACCGGATGCTCGACATGGGCTTCCTGCCCGACATCCAGAAGATCATCGCCCTGCTGCCGCCGAAGCGACAGAACCTGATGTTCTCGGCGACGTTCTCAGACGACATCCGTCGCTTGTCGGGGACGATCCTGCGCAACCCGGAGACCGTCGAGGTCGCGCCGCGCAACACGACCGTCGAGGGCATCCGCCAGCTCGTCTACCCGGTCGATCGCGATCGCAAGGAAGCTCTGCTCGCCCACATCATCCGCAAGGAGGACCTGCGGCAGGTGCTTGTGTTTACCCGGACGAAGCTCGCCGCGTCACGGCTCGCAACCTGGCTCGATCGGGCCGGGATCGACGCGGTCGCGATCCACAGCGACCGGAGCCAGCCCGAACGGACGAAGGCCCTCGAGGGCTTCAAGTCGGGTGAGATCCGGGTCCTCGTCGCGACCGACGTCGCCGCGCGCGGCCTCGATATCGAGGATCTGCCGCACGTCGTCAACTTCGAGCTGCCATGGAATCCGCAGGACTATATCCACCGCATCGGCCGAACCGGTCGGGCCGGGGCCACGGGCGACGCGATCAGCCTTGTCTGCATCGACGAGACTGACCTCCTTCGGGGCGTCCAGCGGCTGCTCCGGATGGCGATCCCCTGGACCGTCGAAGAGGGCTTCATCCCGGATCGCAACTCCGAACCGCAGCCGCTGCGCGGTGGCGGTGACTTTGCGGTTGGCGGCAGCAGTGGCGGGTCGAGCCATCACCACGCCCGTCGGAAGCCGCTTCGACGATCGGCAGGCGTCGCCGGGCGCTAGAGACCCAGGCGGCTACGGGGTCGCGGCGGACTCCGCCGGGACGGGCTCAGGCCCTTCGGACGGTGTCGACTGATCCGCGGTCGCCTCGGGCGTCGCAGCGTTGGGGGCGGCCGATGCGTCGGCTGCGGCCTGGTGCTCGCCCGCGGACGATCCCGTGATCGTCATCTTGGCGCCGGGGAAGAAGAACCCGAGCATCATGTCGGCGGCGATCCGGTCGACCGTGTAGCGATTGACGAGGAGCTGAGCGGCGCTGGCCTCACCTGCGTCCTCGAGGTCGATGAGCGCAATGCGCGCGTCGCGAAGAAGGACGAATTCGCCGGTCGGCCGGGCGAGCGCGCGGCCGGGGTCGAAGCCGGGCATCGTCGGCATCTCGCCGTAGACGCGGTAGGGGCCGGCGTCAAGCTCGATCGAGTGCCACTGGGCATGCACCGGAATGCCGTCCGGCTCATCGGAGACCACGAGCATGAGGTCGTCGACCAGGAGCCGGAGGTCGCCCGCCGCCTGTTCCCCCGACCCGTCGAGCGGCAGCCACTGGGAGCGCTCGATGACGAGGTCGGTGGCGCCCTCGAGAGCATCGCGGACCGGTCCGGAGCGCGCAACCACGCCGGTCGCAACTCCCGTGGCGGTATAGGCCTCTACCCGGATCGGCATCCTGATGCCCCCAGCGTGCGGCGAGTCTGCGCTCGCCTACGTAGGGCGCAATCGCCCGTCCGTACCAGGCATGGATGGGCCAATCGGCGCCGGGTGCCCTACAGCTCCTTGAGGACGATCTCCCCGGCCGGTCGATACCCCATCCGGTCGCGATAGAAACGGCGGGCATCGTCGTTATGCGTGTTGAAGTCGAGAACCGCGTACGTACAGCTGTGCTCCCTCGCCCACGCCTCCGCGGCTCGGAGCAGCTCCGCCCCGACGCCGCGCCGGCGCGCTGCGGCCGCAACCGCGATCTCGGCAACGTAGCCGTACCGCAGCGGCCGGTGAGACCCTCCCGGATGGGCGACGCGGACGTCGACGACGCCGACGACCCGACCATCGAGCTCGGCCACGAGCGTCGCGCGCTCGGCCGGCGGCGTTCCGCTGGGATGCTGCCGGCCTCGTCGATAGTCCTCGCCGACGGTGGCGGGGTCGAGGACCTCGTAGCGCTCGGGTTCGAGCGAGTTGTGGTGGATGGAGCTGTCCACGAGCGCCTCCGCGACGGCGTCGGCGTCACGCTCCGGTTCGATCGGCCGGATGACGATCACAGCGGCTTGGCGCAGCGGACGCAGGGCGGCTCGGGCTCGAAAACGATCGACAGCAGGTCCGCGACGATGACCGCCGGATCGGCCCGGCTCTGGTTCGTCAGGATCGCGATCGTCACGTTCTCCTCCAGCAGGTGGCGGACCGCCGAGCGGAAGCCCAGCAGGCGACCGCTGTGGCCCACGGCCAATCGTCCGCCGATCGGGAACGCCTGGACGCCGAGCCCGTACGGGACGCGCGGCGAATACGCAGCCGTGAGCGCCACGCCCTCGAGCATCTGCGCGGTCATTGCCGGGCCGAGGACCTCGCCCGTATAGAGGAGCCGGCCCCAGCGGGCCGCATCGGCGGAGGTGGCCGCGATGGAGCCCGCTCCGCCGGCCGCCGTCACCACTGACCTGAAGGGCGCGACCGGGGACTTCGCCGACAGGTCGATCGGCGGGGAAGAGAGCTTCGGTCCCACGAATCGATAGCCATGGGCAAGCGGGCCCCGGGGCTTCTCGACCGCCTGGTACCACGTCGCGTCGAGATCGAGCGGACCGAAGAACCGCTCCCGGAGCGCCGTCGCGATCGGAGTGCCCGTGACCCGTTCGGCGATGAGGCCCAGGTAGAGATAATTGGTGTTGGAGTAGTGCCAGCCACGCCCCGGCGGGAAATAGGGCTTGCCGACGTACTTCAGCGTCCGCTTGACCGACCAGAAGGCGTCGGGATCCGCCTGCAGCGCTTTGTCGATCGGGGTGTGGAGGAAGAAGTCATCGAGGCCGCTCGTGTGGTCGAGCAGCTGGCGAACCGTGATCCGCCGATCCAGCGCCGCGCCGGGGATGTAGGTGACCGCCGGTGCGTCGAGATCGATCCGGCCGTCGCGGACGAGGCTGAGGATGAGGGCCGCGGTGTACGTCTTGCTGACGCTCGCGAGAGCGAAGGCCGTGTCGGGGGCGACCCTCTGCTTGCCGGCGACGTCGGCCCGGCCGCTGGTCCCGATCCATGACGAGCCGTCGCTGAAGATGATCGTCACCGATACGCCCGGGATGCCGAGCCGGGCGCGCACGGTATCGAGCTCGACCTGGAGGCGGACCCGACGGGCGATCGCCCGGGTTTCGGCCAGGGTGGGGCCCGGCTCGGCGGTCGGGGTCGGGGTCGGCGTCGGGATCGGGATGAGCGCGATCGACGGTGATGGCGATTCTGGCGGCGGGATCGAGGCCGACAACGTCGTCAGCGTCGCCGCGTCGGGTCCGCCGCTCGGCTGCCCCAGTCCGGAGAGGGCAACAGTCGTGAGGCCCAACCCGACGCCGAGGAAGCCGATCGCGACGATGGCGGCGCCGAGAACGCGCCGGAATGAGCGGCGGCGGGGGCGCGGATCGTCGAGACGGGCCATCATGGGGGACGATACCGCGGGAACCGCGCCCACAGCCCACGATGCATCGGAGGATGGATGGTCCAGTCGCTCGGGTACGAGATCATGGGCCCGAACAGGGAGGCTCGATGACGGGGCCGATCCTCGACGCCGCCGTCCTCCTGCGGTCGGTCGGCCTACTGGCGGACGGGCCGGCGGTCTGGGGTCGGCCGATGCGGGCGGCGGGTCCCGGGATCTTCATCATCGAGCTACCGAACCCGCCTGGGACGGCGCCGATCGAGCTGACGCGGATCGGGAAGTGGATCGAACGCCTGCCGGGGATGCGGATCGACGGCGAGGAGGCGACCTCGAAGGCGGTAGCCGCCCGGTTGGCGAGTTTCTGGATCCCGTCGACGAGCGTCCTCTACATCGGGACGAGCCAGCAATCGATGGCTGCGCGGGTCGGGGCGATCGAGCGGACCGCCCTCGGCGATCGCCGACCGTATGCCGGCGGCAACTGGCTCAAGACGCTGACCGGGCTCGAGCGGGCTCGGGTCTGGTGGGCCGGTACGGATGCGACCGAGGAATACGAGGATGCCCTGTTCACCGCCTTCGCTGCGGCGATCCCGGAGGCCGAGCGCGAGCGATTGCCTGACGCGACCGCCGTGCTGCCGTTCGCCAACCTCCGCCCGAGTGGCGGCGAGCGCAAGGCGCACGGCCTGACGGGGTATCTGGTGCCGGAGGAAAAGGTTCTCGAGATGCCGGCGGGTCATGTGGTCGAGATGCCGCCCGGGGACGCCGATGGGGCGAACGGACTGCCCGCATCCCGAGTCGGCGGTGGGACGACTCGACGGACGGGCCGCGCCCCGGCCGCGCCGCGAGCACCCAGGGCAGCGCGCGCTCCCGCCGCATCCCCCCGGCGTCGCGGCGACGCTCCAGCCGGACCGCGCCGCGGCGAGCCGACCTACCTCTCGACCGAAGGGATCGAACGCCTCAAGCGGGAGCACGAGGAGCTCACAGGAGTCCGGCGTCCGGAGGTCATCGCTCGGATCAAGTCGGCCAAGGAGCTCGGCGACCTCAAGGAGAACGCGGATTACTCGTCCGCGCGTGAGGAGCAGTCGTTCCTCGAGGGCCGGATCGCGTCGATCGAGGCACTGCTTCGGGACGCGACGGTGATCGAGGCGCCGGCCGCGAGCGCAGCGGGGCGGATCGATCTCGGGTCGAGGGTCTCGATCGAGCTTGTCGGCCAGCCCGGTGATGTGACCGTCTATGAGCTCGTCGGAACGGCGGAGGCCGATCCGTCCGCGGGTCGGATCTCGAACGCGTCGCCGGTCGGTCGGGCCCTCATCGGGCGTCGCGTGGGTGACACGGTCGCGGTCCGGACGCCGCGCGGCGACGTCGAATACCGGATCGTCGCGGTCGGCTGAGCGGTCGGCTGAGCGGTCGCGTGTCCCGGTCGGGTGTCACGCGTTCAACGCCCGCCCCCTCGGGGCCTGCAACTGGCCAAATTTCCACCGGGGGACTGTTAGGCCGGATGCGAGGACGACTCGGGGCAAGCCATGCCCATTCGTCAGCCGCTTACGGCTGATTCGGGCCGATTTGCTGGCTGGATGGGGTCTGGAGTTGTCCTAATAGTCCCTGGGCAAATAGCTTGGCCAGAATGCGCCTGGGTCGCGAGTTGCCTACGTGCGGGCGCGACCGCGGACGAGGCTCCAGCCGAGGAGCACGACACCGAGCCCGATGAGCGCGATCGGCAGGAGGTCCGAGCCTAGCAGGAACGGCTCGCCGGACAGCCCGATGACGCCCTCGAAGAAGAGGCCGAACGCCGCGAACAGGGCGAGACCGCTGCCCAGCGACCGGATCCCGTTCGACACGAGATCCGGCTGCCCGCGCAGCAGGCCGTAGAAGATCAGCCCGAGACCGGTCGCACCAGGCCCGACGAGCGCCCAGGCGTAGGCCCACGTCGCCCACAGCCCGGTCGCGTTCTGGAACGCGAGCACGAGCCCCACGACGGTGGTGATGGCGCCCGCGACCGCCAGCCCGGAACCTTCGCGCCCGCCCGCTGCGAGGCTCGCAGCCATCAGCAGAACGCCGGGAACGATGACGAACAGCGGCCAACCGAACCGACCGAACTGGACGCCGAACGCCCGCTCGGCGAGGAACAGCACGCCGAGGACGATGAGAATGCCACCGAAGATGATCCCCCCGCGGTCCTGCCGCGCGCCGGATGACGCCGGACCCGGGGCGTTGGGCGGTGGCGGTGGGGCGTTCGGCGGTGGCGAGCCCGAGACGTTGTCCGGCCCGGGCTCGTCCGACACGGTCAGCGCGCCGGCTCGGCCAGCTTGTGCTCGACCGCCCAGAGCGCCGCCTGCGTTCGCGACGCGAGCCCGAGCTTGCCGAGAATGTTCGAGACGTACGTTCGGGCCGTCCGCTCCGTGATGAACAGCGCGGAACCGATCTCCTTGTTGCTCATGCCCTGGCCAAGCAGCCGCAGAACGTCCTTCTCTCGCTCAGTAAGCGGCTCGACGGGCTTGTCTTCACCGGTCTTGCGGGCCCGCATTCGCTGGGCGAGCAACCGGGCGACGGCCGGGTCGAGGTGGACTTCGCCGGCATAGGCCGCGCGGACCGCCGCGGCGACTTCTTCCGCCTCCGCATCCTTGAGGACGTAACCGGACGCTCCCGCCTCGAGGGCGGCGGTGACCTTGTCCTCCTCGATGAAGCTCGTCATCGTGACGATCTCCGTCTCGGGGCGTTCGGCCTTGATCCGACCGATGGCGGTGACGCCGTCCATGTTCGGCATGAGCAGGTCCATCAGCACGACATCGGGCTCGAGGCGGCGGGCCATTGCCACGCCCTCGCTGCCGTCGGACGCCTCGCCGACGACCTCGATGTCGTCCTGGAGATCGAAGAACACGCGAAGTCCCATCCGGACGACGGAGTGGTCGTCGACGATCAGAACCCTGATCCGGGAGCTGTCGTCCACCTGGCCTCCTGGGGAGATTGCCCGTTGGACCGGCTGCGAAATCAATCGAAGAGCTGCGGTCGAGTCTAGCAAGGAAGTTCCCTCCAGTTCGTTCAGGACACGGTCCTGCCGGCTGCGTTGACGACCGCGTCGATGAGCTCGTGCGGTCGGAAGGTCTTGCGGATGTAGAGGTCGGCGCCCGGCAAGCCGACTTGCGATCCGGCGGAGTCGGACCAGTTCAGGACGACGATCCGGACGTCGGGCGTAACGGCGCGGAGACGCTCGATGAACGCGCGATCGGCACCGACCTCTTGCAGGCGGGAGTCGACGACGGCGACATCCGGCCTGATTGACCCTGCCAGTTCGAGCGCACCTTCCGGTTGACCGGCGGTAGCGACGACGACACAGCGGCCACCGATCGTCAGCAGCCTGGCAAGGCTCTCGCGGATCCTGTCATCGGCGTCGACGACGAGGACCCGAAGCGGGGCTGACGCTGCGTTGGTGGGGCTGGACATACCCGGAGTGTCGGCTAGCCGACACCCAACGGGACACCCACCGGAGACCGGTCTTGCCTACGCCGAACGGCAACCACGCCTACGTCATTCCGCCGATGACAGGCTGCCTTCAGCCGGGCTCGCGTCGCGGGCGGTGACGATCACGCTCTCGGGCACGATCACCTCGACGGTCGTCCCGGTGCCGGGCTTCGATGTGACTTCGAGGAACGCGCCGATCTTCTCCGCCCTCGCCCGCATCCCCGCGAGCCCGAGGTGACCGTCCGGCACGGTAGCGGCTTCGAACCCCCTGCCGTCGTCCACGATCCGCAGCCGGACGCCGTCCGCGGGCCGATCGATTGACAGCGTGACCTGGCGGGCCGCGGCGTGCTTCACGACGTTGTGAAGCGCCTCCTGGCTGATCCGGTACAGGACCTCCTCGAGGGCGAGCGGGAGGCGCTCCGACAGGTCGCTCGTGACGAGGATCGGCAGGCCGATCCGGCCCTGGAGACCGGCCGAGTGGGTCTTGAGGGCCGCCAGCAAACCATCCTGTTCGATGTTGCCGGGCCGCAGCTCGAAGATGAGCGCCCGCATCTCGGCGAGCGCCTCGCGTTGGAGATCCCGAAGCGACCCGAGCTTCTCCTTGGCGGCCGCCGGGTCACGGTCAACGAGAAGCTCCGTCGTCCGGGTCACGAGCGTCATGCTGAAGAGCGCCTGGGTCACCGAGTCGTGGAGCTCCCGGGCGAGATGCGCCCGCTCCTGGCTCGATGCCAGCTCGCCGGCCTGGCGCCGAAGGTCGTGCTCGAGGCGCTCGCGGACGCTCACGTCGCGGGTCGAGCCGTGGATGCCGGCGAACCGGCCGTCGACGGTCGTGCCCAGCGAGCTCACCTCGACGGGGACCCGCCGGCCGTCGCGATGGACCAGGTCGATCCGTGCGAGCTGCTCGCGGCCTGGGTCGGCGACCAGGGCGTTCCAGCATTCGAACGTCACCGGCAGGGAGTTCTCGTCGACGATTCTCGAGAAGTGGCCGCCGACGAGTTCCGCCGGGGCATGCCCGGTCATCCGCTCGATTGTGTCCGACAGGTACGTGAACTTGCCGTCCTGATCCGTGGCGAAGACAACGTCGGGGGAGTTCTCGACGAGGAAGCGGTAGCGCTCCTCGGACGCGCGGAGCTCGTGCTCGAGGCGATCGCGTTCGCTCATGTCGCGAGCGGAGCCGTGGATGCCCGCGAACGCGCCGTCGCGCACGACACCGCGGGTGCTCACTTCGAACGGAATCCGACGGCCGTCCTTGTGAGTGAGCATGTAGCGGTCGGTCATGGGCGTCACCGGATCGGCTTGGGTGGCCGCCCAGCGCCGGCCCCGGTCCTCGCCCTCGCCATACTCGATGATCGTGCCGAACGGCAGCCCGACCAGCTCTTCCGGCCGATAGCCGAGCGACCGCTCGACCCGCTCCGAGACGTACGACATCAGGCCGTCGGCGTCGACGGCGAAGATGATGTCGGGCGCGTTCTCGACGAGGAACCGATAGCGCTCCTCGGATTCGCGCAGCTCCCGTTCCAGCCTGTCGCGCTCGCTCATGTCGCGGACGGACCCGTTCGCACCGGCGAAGTTGCCCTCCTCGTCGAGCGTCCCGAACGCGCTGAACTCCGCCGGGATCGGGTGGCCGTCGCGGTGAAGGAGATTGAGGCGGCCGCGCATCTCCTGGAATTCGGCCGTCAGGTCGGCGGTCCAGTCGAGCTCGGCGACCTCTCGCGACGATTCGTGGACGAGCGCGCCGAAGTGCTTGCCAAGAAGCTCTTCGGGCCGCCAGCCGGTCAACCGCTCGCAGGTATCGGAGACGAACGTGAACCGGGCCTCGTCATCGATCGACCAGATCAGGTCCGGCGAGTTCTGGACGAGGTGGCGGTAGCGTGCCTCCGACTCGCCAACAAGCTCGTAGAGGTTCGAGTTCGTCAGGGCGATCGCCGCCTGGTCCGCGAGGCCTTGGAGGAGGTCGAGCTCGTCCGGAACGATTTCGCGCGGTTCGCGATACGAGATTGCGAGCGTTCCGATGACCTCGCCGGCCGGTTCGCGCAATGGCGCGGCGGCCATCGCCCGCAGGCCGAGGCGCTCGGCCGCGACCTGGTCGTCGGGCTCGTGGGGGATGCGCGGGTCGACGGCGTAGTCGTCCGTCCAGACCGGCCGGACTGCCTCGGCCGCCAGGCCGTTGATCCCGCCGCCGAGCGGGAACTCCATCTGCTTGAGCCAACGCTCCGTGTCCTCGTCCATGCCGCCGGCGACGAACACCGGGACGAGGTACGTGCCGTCCTCTGACATCCGCGTCAGGTGGGCGCCGTCGGAGCGGAGCAGGCGCCGCGACTCCTCGACGACCCGGGCGAGGATCTCGTCGGGGTCGCGGAGCGACGTGATCCGGGCGGTGATGTCGCGCAGGGCGCGCTCGCGTTCGGCCCTCGCGTCGACCGCGGTCTGCGACCGCTCCAGCTCGTCGTGTGAACGGTTCAGCTCGGCGATGAGGCGGGCGTTCTGGATTGCGATCGCCGCCTGGTCGGCCAAGGCCTGGAGGAGGCCGCTCTGGGCATCGTCATATGCGTCGACGCGATGGCTGCTGACCGACAGAGCACCGAGCGGGCCGGCCTCGCCGCGCAGCGGAGCGGACAGCACCGAGCGGAAGCCGGTGATCTCGACGAGCTTGTCGGACACGGGTACGTGGTGAAAACGCTCGTCGGCGAGATAGTTGCCGGTCGTGAAAGCCTGACCGTCGACGACAACCCGGCCGGCGACCCCCTCGCCGACCTTGAAGGTCATATCGAGGCCGGTCTCGCGTGTCCGGACCGCGTCCTCACCCGCCGCGAACGCCCATGTCAGGGTGTCGCCCTCGAGCATGTCGATCCTCGCGGAGTCCGAGTCCAGCAGGCGGAGCGCCTCGTTGACAGTCTTCTGGAGAATCGCCTCGGCGTCGCGCAGGGCCGAGATATCGGCGGCGATCTCGCGGACGGCACGCTCGGCATCGGCCTGCCGGCTGAACTCGGCCCGGGAGCGGTCCAGCTCCTCGATCAACCGAGCGTTGGTCATCGCGATCGCGGCCTGGGCGGCCAATGCCTCGATGACCTTGGCGTCGTCAGGGCTGAACGCATCCGGCTCGCCGGTATAGACGGTCAGGGTCCCGAGCGGACCCTCGCCGCCGATCAGAGGCACGGCGACGACGGAACGGATCGCGTACTTGCGGACATGTTCGTCCGGGGCGGACGCGTGCTCGAAGCGATCGTCGTTGAGATAGTCGCCGGTGAAGATTGCCCGCAGCTCCCGGACGGCGCGGCCGGAGATCCCCTCGCCGGCTTTCGCCTCACCGGTCCCGCCGATGGGGCCCAGGCCCGGCCGCCGCCCGGTCATCGCGTCGTAGGCCCAGTAGAGGGCCCCGCTCGCCTCGTCGAGGATGTCGATCCGGGCGCCGTCCGCTCCGAGCAATCGGGCGGCCTCGTCCACGGAGCGTTGCAGCACCTCTTCGGGGTGACGAAGGGCGATGATCCTTCCGCCGATGTCGCGCAGCGCGTGCACCGTCTCGGCGCGCCGTACGACGACTGACCGCGAGCGCCCGAGCTCCTCGATGAGATCCGCGTTTGCCATCGCGGCGGCGGCATGGTCGGCGAGGGCGCGGACGAGGGCAACTTCGGCGTCTCCGAACGCATCGCGGCGTCCCGAGAACGTGCCCATGGCGCCGTACGTCCGAGAGCCGCTGAGGAGCGGCGCCACGACGAACGAGTGGATGTCGATGTCCTGGACGAGGCGGTCGGCGTCCGAGAAATGCACGAACGACGTGTCGGACTGGTAGTCGCCGGTCACGATGACCCGACCCTCGGCGACGGCCCGCCCGAACATCCCGGTTCCGACCTCGACCTTGATCGAACGGACCCATTCGCGACGGCGGTCGTCGGTGATTCCGGCGTCGTGGGCAAAGCTCAGGATCCCGGTTATCTCGTCCAGGAGATAGGCCATGGCGCCGTCGGTCTGGAGGAGCCGGGCAGCTTCTGCGACCGCGCGGCGGAGGATCGCGTCGACGTCCGCGGCCGCGGGCGCGCCGACTTCGGGATCGGTAACGGTCGGCTTCGCGCGCCGCGGACGGGTCGTGGCCACGGGCGGAGGATAGCCCGACCCGCGAACAGGTGGGATCGCATCGTGTCGGGCGCGTCTACGTCATCCGTCGCGTCGTGCCCTCGACGAACGCGGCCATCGTCCGTGGGCATTCGACGACGACCCGTTGTCGATCCCTGCCGACGGTCCGGCGCCTTGACCGCGGGCGACGATGGCCGGAGCCGATAAGGCAGCGGAGACGAGTCGACTCGGACATTGAGGCCGAGCCAACGACAAAACGAGGCCGCTGCCCGATGGCTCGCCGCTCCTCGACGGAGACGATGCCGTCATCGCACCACCAGCCAGGCGAACCGCAGATTGCGGTCCGCGGCCCGGACGACAAAGGAGACAGATCATGAGCAACGCGACCTCCGCAAGCACCGATCGCGCCCTCGGCCCCGTCGACATCGCCCTCAGGGTCGGTATCGTCGGCCTGACGCTCGCAACGGCCTACATCCACTCGACGCTCGGCGGCCTGCTCTTCACCCTCAACGCCGCCGGCTACCTCGTCGCCGCCGTTGCCATCGTCATCCCGCTGGCGCTCGCGGTCCGCTTCCGCTGGCTAGTTCGCCTCGGCCTCATCGGCTACGCGGCCACGACGATCATCGGCTGGGCGATCCAGGGCCCATACTTCACGACTGCCTACATCGCCAAGGGCATCGAGGTCACGCTGATCATCCTCCTCGCGATCGACTTCGCCCGCATGGACGGCAACCCGATCAACGTCATCAAGGCTGAGCTCGGCGAGCTCGGCGCGCGGTTCGGGCGCCGCTCGGCAACCGGCTCGGCCGGCGCCTGACGATGAAGCGCCTGACCCTCGGCCTCGGCCTCCTGGTCCTGGCCGCCATCACCGCCGCCTGTTCGCCGACGGCAGGCGCTACTCCCCCGGCCTCGGCCGGGCCAGTCGATCCGAATGCTCCGGTTGTCGTCGCACAAGGCAACGTCTTCTCGCCGGCGACCGTTACGGTCAAGGCGGGCAAGGCATTCAGCCTGACGCTCGACAACCAGGATGGGGCACCGCACAACGTCGCGATCTACAAGGACTCTGCCGCCTCGGAGCAGGTCTCGATCGGCGAGATCGTGACCTCGACGTCGGCCACCCAGCAGGTCCCGGCACTCGAGAAGGGCCAGTACTTCTTCCGGTGCGACGTGCACCACGAGATGACCGGAACGATCGTCGTCGAGTAGGCGCAGCAGCAGTCGAAGTCACGGCCCCGGGCTCGTTGCCTGGGGTCGTTCGATTCCCACAGCGTTCGGCCGGGCGAACCGACGTGATCGCCGCTAGAGTCGGAGACATGCTGAAGATCGACGGCCTCGCGAAGCGCTACGGGAGCGTGGTCGCGCTCGACGGCGCCAGCTTCGATGCCCGGCCGGGCCGGCTCGTGGGCTTTCTCGGGCCGAATGGCTCCGGCAAGACGACGACGATGCGCTGCATCTTCGGGCTGGTCAGGCCCGACGCCGGGCGGACGCTCTGGAACGGGGCGCCGATCGATCGGCTGACGCGCCTCCGGTTCGGCTACATGCCCGAGCAGCGCGGCCTCTACCCGCGGATGCGGGTCGCCGAGCAGCTGAGCTACTTCGCGCAGCATCACGGGATGTCGGGCCGGAACGCCGACGCGGCCGCGAAACGTTGGCTCGAGAGGCTCGGTCTCGCGGACAGGGCCAATTCGAAGCTCGAGGAGCTGTCCCATGGGAACCAGCAGCGCGTTCAGCTCGGTGCGGCGCTCGTGCATGAGCCCGAGCTGCTGATCCTCGACGAGCCGTTCTCGGGCCTCGACCCGATCGGGATCGCCACGATGTCCGAGATTCTCCGCGAGCGAGCCGCCGCCGGGGTCGGGGTCGTCTTCTCGAGCCACCAGCTCGATCTCGTCGAGGACATCTGCGAGGACGTCGTGATCATCGCCCGTGGCCGGATCGTCGCCCAGGGCGCGATCGATGAGCTTCGCGCAGCATCGGAGCGCCGCCATCTCGATGTCGAGGTCGAAGGCGCCGGCAGCCGATGGCTCGATGGCCGCGCCGACCTGACCATCGTCGAGGAGAAGGGCGACCTCGTCCGGCTCCTCGTCGGCGCCGACGCGGATCTCGCCGCGCTTCTCGCTGCGGCCACCGCCGCCGGCCCGGTCCGGCGCTTCTCGTTCCAGCCGCCCGCTCTGTCGGAGCTGTTCATGGAGGTCGTCCAGTCATGAGCCGCTGGCGTGCGGTCTGGCTCGTCGCCCGACGGGAGATCCTCGAGCGAGGCCGGAGTCGGGCCTTCATCCTGTCCCTCGGGCTGACGCTGGCGCTCATTCTTGGCGGCATCTTCCTGCCATCGATCCTCGCGGGACCGGGCGCAAGCGCCGAGAAACTGGGCATCGTCGGCACTCCCCCGTCGGGATTCCAGTTCCGGTTGGCGTTGATCGCCGACCAGGCCGGCATCAAGGTCTCGACCGAAACGGTCCCCAACGTCGCGTCCGGTGAACCCCAGCTTCTGGATGGCTCGCTCGACGGTCTCCTCGTCATGCCCGCCGACGGGAGCGTCCCGACCTTCGTCGTCAAGCAGGCGCAGGGTAGCCAACTGGCTCAGATCATCAACGCGAGCCTGTCGACGGGATCCGCGCTGACCCTTCGAGAGCTCGAGCCGTCCGACCCGAACCGGGACGCCTCATTCATCTTCGCGAACGTGGGCGTGATTCTTCTTTTCATCTCGATTTTCACATTCGGGACGTGGGTCCTGACCGGCGTCGTCGAGGAGAAGCAGAGCCGCGTCGTCGAGGTCGTCCTGTCAACGGTTCAGCCCCGCGACCTGCTCGTCGGCAAGGTTCTCGGCATCGGCCTCCTCGGCCTCGTCCAGCTCGTGTTGATGGTGGCGGTCGGGCTCGTGGCGGGGACCGCGGCCGGCCGATTCACGCTGCCGCCGACGACCGCGCCGACGGTCCTGATGCTGCTCCTCTGGTTCGTCCTTGGATATGCGCTCTATTCGACGGCGCTTGGCGTCCTGGGCGCCTTGGCCTCGCGCATGGAAGAGGCGTCGAACGCCTCGAGCCCGGTGAGCATCGTCGCGTCGGGCGCCTACATCTTCTCGCTGCTCGTCGCCCTGGACGACCCGAGCGGGACGGCGGCGCGGGTCGCCACGTTCATCCCGCCGGTCGCCCCGATGGTCGTGCCGTTGCGGGCCGCCCTCGGCGCGATCGAGCCGTGGGAAATCATCCTGTCGGCCGGCCTGACCGCGGCAACGATCTGGGCGCTGCTTGTCTTCGGCGGCCGCGTCTACTCGGGTGCCGTCCTCCAGACCACCGGCCGGATCAAGCTGCGCGACGCCTGGCGGATGTCGCGGCGGTAGCGCTCGCCGGCCGCTCTATCGGCCGGGCAGGGCTTCGAACAGGGCCGGCGTCCCGCCGGCGTGCCAGAAGACGACGATGCCCTTCAGGCGGCCGTCGCGGACGCGCGCCACGACTTCGGCGAGGGCCTTGGCGGTGTAGATCGGGTCGACGAGGATGCCCTCCGTCCTCGCCAGAAGCTCGGTCGCCGCGAGTGCCGCGGGTGTCGGGACGCCATAACCGGTGCCGCGCTGCGCATCGGTCAGCTCGATGGCCGCTTGGTCGACCGCGAGTCCCGTCAGCTGGACAAGGCTCTCGAGCAGGCCGGCGATTGTCGGGCGGAGCTCGTCGGCTGGGGCGGCGACGGCGACACCCACGACGCCGGCGTCGGATCCGCCGAGCCGCAACCCTGCCAGGACCCCGGCCTGCGTCCCACCCGTCGCGGATGGCAGCACCACGATCGACGGCGAGACGCCCGCCGCCTTCGCCTGTCGAGCAAGCTCGATGCCGGCGAGCACCTGGCCTGCCGCCCCGATCGGCCCGCTCCCGCCGACCGCGACCACAAATGGCTTCCGTCCCGCCCCTCGAAGATCCGCGACTACCCGCTCCTGCAGCGCCTCACGATCGGCGCGCTCCTCCGTCGCGGCCACGTGAATCGTCGCGCCGAGCAGGACGTCGAGGCGCTCGTTCGCCCCCGGCGGGTCACTCGCAGGGCCGGTGAGTACCAGATGAACCGCGAGGCCGGCTCTCGCTCCGGCCGCAGCTGTGAGCCGGCAGTGGTTCGACCAGCGCCGCCCGGAGGTGACGAGGGTGTCCGCACCCACCGCCAGCGCCTCGCCGACCAGGAACTCGAGGTTGCGCAGTTTGTTGCCACCGAGCGCGAGCGGGAGCAGGTCCTCGCGCTTGATCCAGACGTCGGCGGTCCCGCCCAGCGCGGCCGAGAAACGCGGAACCCGCTGGAACGGCGATGGGCCGTCCAGCAACGGAAAACGCGGCAGCGCCGCGATCGCGACGGGCACGTCGATCCGATCCATGGAGCCATCGTAGTTGCGGCCGACCTTCTACGATTGATGCGATGCCACTTCGCTCCGATCTCGCCTCGCTACACACGTGGGGATTCGGCGATCCCGGCCCGCTCCGCGACGAGCTGACCGCGGCGGCCCTGTCGGGAGCGAAGACCACGACCGCCAGCCTCCTCGCCGACTTCGAGATGGAGGGCGAGGAGCTCCCGGAGGAGGGTCAGCGCGACGTCCTGATCGACTCCGCGGGCCGGCCAGTCGCGGTCGTGGAGACCATCAGCTGCCGCGTATGTCGGCTGGCCGACGTCGACGACCAACACGCGATCGACGAGGGCGAGGGCTACGCCGACGCGGCCGAATTCCGCGTCGCCCACGAGGGCTATTGGAACAGCTACATCGACCAGGTCCGGGCGAAACTGGGCGACCCGACGTTCGCCCTCGGCGATGACACGCCGATCGTCCTCGAGCGCTTCCGGATCGTGGAGCGGCTGGACCCGGGCGAGGCGGGCTGAGCCGTGGCCCGACGCATCACCCCCGCCGAGCGGGCCACTTCGGCCGGCCAGAACAGCGACATGGAGCGCTCGATCGGCGTGTCGGCGGACACGGTCGGTTCGGTGGGGCTCTACTCGTCCGTCGTGACGACGGCGCCAGGCGGCAAGACCCGGATCCATCACCACGGCGAGTGCGAAACGAGCATCTACATCATCGCGGGTCAGGCGAGGTACACGTGGGGCCCGACAGGTCTCGAGCATGCGATGGAGGCGGCCACGGGCGACTTCATCTACATCCCAGCGGGTGAGGTCCACGTCGAGGAGAACGCGTCAGCCCGGGAGCCGCTCGTCGTCGTCCTGACCCGCAACTGCCCGCGGTCGGTGGTCCACTACCTCGACGAGGCGTGAGCGCGACCGATTTCGAGCCGCTTGCCGACGTCCTGCGGCGCCACAGCCTGGAAGGCGTCATTGAGGAGCCGTTTCCGAACGACGGTTGGTCCGGGGCATCGCTGACGTTGCTCCGTCGGAGGGCCGACCGCTTCGTCCTGAAGCGGGACTCGCTCGCCCGGGACTGGATCGCTCGCTCCACTGCCGACGGCCCGATCCTCCGCGAGGCCTGGTTCGCGGCGCACGGCCCTCCCCTCCCCGCCCCGATCCGGGCGCCATACCTGGGCGTGGGCGCGGATGGGTCCGGCGTTGGCATGCTCATGCCCGACCTGACTGGCGTCCTGTTCGATTGGGATGCACCGATCTCTCTCGATGCGCTCGACCACGTCCTCGCGGGGCTCGCGACGCTTCATGCCTACCCGCGGCCGGAGGCTCTCGCGAGCGCCGCGGCAACGGCGCAGTGGTGCCCGCTCCGCGAGCGCGTCACGCTCATCTGCCGCGCGTCGCTCGAGCGGCCTGGTCCCGCGCGTGACGCGGTCGGTGATCGCATCCTGCCCGGTTGGGACGCCTTCGACCGACTCGCGCCGCCGGTGGCCCGGGATGTCATCGCCTCCCTCGGCGTCAACGCGGGGCCGTTGCTCGCGGCCCTCGCCGAGCTCCCGTCGACGCTCATCCACGGCGATCTCAAGCTCGCCAATGTCGGACTTGAGCCAAACGGCACGATCGATTTCGTCGACTGGCAGATGGTCAGCGTGGCCCCGGTCGCCGTCGAGCTGGGCTGGTTCCTCGTCTCGAACGTCGCGTCGCTGCCGCTTCAGCCTGATGACGTGTTAGCGCGCTATCACGCCGCATTGCTCAACCGAGGGCAGCGTGGGCAGGAGATCGCCGGCGACTGGGAGGCCCAGATGGACTGCGCGATTCTCGTCGGCCTACTCCTGCGTGGCTGGCGCAAGGGCGCCGATGCTGAGGCGGGCGTGGTCCACGCCTCGGGCGTCGCCGCCGCCGACGATCTCGCCTGGTGGTCCGACCGGGCGATCGAGGCCGCTGGCCGACGCCTCTGAGGTCTAGCTCGGGGCCGCGAGATCGCGCCGCGGGAACTCGAAGAGCGCCCAGGCGATGGCTGCGAGCGCGACGATCGCCGGAAGCGCGAGGTCGGTCGCAGACAATGCGCCCTCGAGGATGACCTTCGGCTGGAAGTAGTGGAACAGCGAATAGGGCTGGAGCCCCCGCGCATCCGGCCAGAACGTCCCGAGAACCTCGAGGAAGTACATCACCACGACGACGCCGACGGTGATACCGAGCGCAGGCGACAGCCGATCAAAGGAGGCCGATGCCGCAAGGCCGATCGCGGCGATCGCTCCGAACAGCAGGAACCCGTTCAGCCAGACGAGCGGCAGCTTGTCGACAGCCAGCTCGTCGAGCACGCCGCCGATCGCCGAACCGACGATCGCGCCGAGGGTCGTCGCCAGGATTGCGACCCCGACGAACGAGAGCGTGGCCGCAAGCAACGTGATGTATGTCATTCGGCGTGATATCGGCCGGGCCAGCAGGACCTCGAGCGTTCCCCGTTGGCGCTCGCCGGCGATCGCCGCCGTCGAGAACCCGACGGCGAAGATGGAGTTGAGGACGAGCGAAATCGGATGGATCGCCCCGAGGGCGATCGAACCGGACAGGGTGAAGATGTCGCCGCCGCCGAACTGCGTCATTTGCTCGGGGATGAGCCCGGACTCGATGATGTCCTTGAAGGTCTGGCCGAACGTGCCGTAGACGATCGGCAGCAGCGCGCCCCAGACCGTCAACGCCACGAAGACGATGAGGATCTTGATGCGCTGTGACCGCCACGTGTGGATGAACAGGGCCAGGTTCATCCGGCCACCTCAGCCTCGTCCTGGTACAGCTCGAGGAACGCCTCCTCGAGGTGGGCCGGCTCGATCGTCAGGTCGACGACATGGCTGTCCCTGATCGCCGCGAGGAACGGCCCGACATCGCCCTCGAGCTGGCAGGTGACCCGGCCGTCCGCGACGGCTACATTCGAGACACCTGGCACGCCCTCAAGCACGGGCGCCGGCCCCATGACCCGCATTTCCACGTTGCGCTTCCGCCGGTCCAGCAACGCCTCGACATCCTCGAGGGCAACGAGCCGGCCGCGCCGGATGATCGCCACCCGGTCGCATACCCGCTCGACCTCGGACAGGACGTGGGACGAAAAGAAGATTGTTCGGCCGGCCGATTTGAGGTCGTCGAGAATCCCGTAGAACGCCCGCTGCATGAGAGGGTCGAGACCTTCGGTCGGTTCATCGAGGATCGCGAGCTCCGGGTCGTGCTGGAGTGCCTGGACGATGCCGATCTTCTGCCGCATCCCGCGCGAATAGTCCCGGACGAGTCGACGGAGCGTGGCCGCGGACAGCTCGAGCCGGTCGCATAGCTCGTCGCGTCGCGACGGCGGTCGGCCGGTCAGGTTGGCGAGGTAGTCGAGCAGCCGCTCACCGGTCAGCGTGTCGTAAAGAGCGATCCCGCCCGGCAGGTAGCCGGTTCGTCGGCGAATCTCGACTGAGTCGCGGACGATGTCGAGCCCGAAGACGGAGCCACTGCCGCCCGAGGGATGCAGGAAGCCGAGCAGCAGGCGGATCGTCGTCGACTTGCCCGCCCCGTTCGGGCCCAGGAAGCCGAAGATCTCGCCCTCGTGGACCTCGATCGAGAGCTCCTCGAGGGCCCGGATCTCGCCGGCCGAACCGTGGCCGGGCAGGTGGATAGGCCGCGCGGCGTGGCCATATCGCTTCGTGAGCCCGGCCGTGACGATCGCCTCCATCAGGGGCAAGGCTACATGGTCTCGTCTGCCGATTTCGCGTCGCGCGGTGGCGGCTGCGGGTGGGGCTCCCGCAGCCGCTCGCGCTGGTGTCAGCGAGTGATGATGAACTGGTCGATTGCGACCGGCCGGCCGCTACCGATGACCTCGATCGTGAGGGTGTGCGACCCGGTCCTTCGCCAGGACCGGCTGAACAGGTTGACCTGCGGCTTGAACGACGAGCGCCGCATGTCGACGACGCCGATCACGACGCCATCAACAGAGACGCGGGCCTTGCCGCGGGTCGACCCGACGGGCCCGATCCACGTGACGCTCTTTGCATAGAACGAGTACGTCGCTGTCGCCCCGTCACGCTCCGCGTAGAGGACGCGACCATCGGCGTAGCCACTGTGGCTTGCGGGGGCCCACCGGCCGACGTAGGCGATCCCGGCGTTGTTCTCCTGGATCCGACGGCTGGTCACGTCGACGACGCCGACGGGCAGCGGCGGTGGCACGGCGCCGACGTCCAGGGCGGCCGTGGTCTCCGAGACCTCGTTGTACAGCTTCATGATCTTCGCGACGTAGGTCTTCGAGTACGTCGACCAGAGCGCCTGGTTCCGCTCCCCGGACCCCGTCAGCCACCAATGGGCGACGTTCGGCCACGTGTCGAGCCAGTTGTACAGCGCTGTGACCTTGCCGCGAGCGACCGTCTCCTGGTTCACGGGGCTCTGCGGGGCGGTTGAGCTGCCGATATACAGCTTCGCCCAGGCCGGCCAGTTCGACGGCATGATCTGGTACTTGCCATACGCGCCGCTCGACGAATTGCGAGCGTAGTAGTTGCCGCCCGACTCAACCTGCCCGAGGGCGTAGAGGAAGCGGTTGATTCCTGGGGGCGCGGTGGTCGAGGTGGCCGCCGTGGGGATGACCGACACGACGATTGCCGCGACGAAGATCGCGACTGAGACCGCCCGACGGCGGCCGGCTACTTCTGGCAACGGTGCTCCTTCCTACCGGGACGACGCGGTGAGCGCGCCGAGCGATGGAGAACGCAGATGGAGAGTGGTCAGTCGGCACCGAACACAGTGAGCATTCGCCGGGCAAAGGCCTCTCTCCGGCGGCGGACGTCTTCGGTTCCACCGCGCGACCCCCGTCCGCGGCGGTGCCTGGGGTGACGCATACGATACGTTGCCTGTCCATACCCAGGCTTACGTGTTCCTTTTCTGGCGCTTATCCGGCGCTCACCCGGGACTCATCCGGAGCTCACCGGCGGGTTCTTCACGAGCGCAGCTCAGGAGCGGAGCGCCTCGAGGAAACGTGCCGTTCGATCGAGCGCATCGTCGAGGACGGGCTTCAGCGTATGACCGAGTCCCGGATACGTCACGAGCTCCGCCTGGCGGAGCTGCGGCACGGCGGCCCGGAGGAGCTCGATCCGGGCCATCGGGTCCGACTCGCCGGACAGCAGCAGGACCGGGCAGCGGATCGCCGGCCAGTGGCTGGTCCGCTCAACGGCCTTCGCGGGCGCATCGTGCGCACCGGGCGCGTGGAGCGGGTAGCTGAAGAGGACGAGCGCCGCATAGTCGGTGTCCAGCTCAGCCGCGGCCAGGCTTGCGACCCGACCGCCGTACGACTGGCCGCCGACCGCGATCGGCACCCCGTTGGGGCCGGGCCCGTCGGGGACGATCGCCCGCAGCGCAACGACGGCGAGCTCGGCCTTCTTGAGCGGCAGGTCGATCGCCTCGGCGTCGATTCCCCGCCGCCGGAGACCCGCGACATGAGCTGCCATGCTCGCGGCATTACCGCTCGCACCGTGACCGACGAAGAACCGGATCGCCATCGCCGACAGGGTAATCCGCGGCGGACGGCGGCGCGCGCCCTGACCCGAACGGATGCCGGCGGTGGCTCGGTCGGGCCATGGCCGGTGCGCCGCTGCACCGTCATCGTGAGCGATCCGCACGCGAGAATCCGCTCTTGGCCGCTCAAACGAACCGTCATCGCGCCACCGCCACCCTGTCGGCTGTCCTGATCGTGGCAGCGCTTCTGCTCGCGCCGACGAGTGCCATCGCGGCGGACCGGACGCCGATCGTCGTCGGGACACCGCCCGAGACGACGTTCTTCGGGCGCGGTTGGGGCCATGGTGTCGGGATGTCGCAGCACGGAGCGCGGGGTCGGGCGCTCGCCGGACAGTCGGCGGCTGAGATCCTTGCCCACTACTACGCGGGCACGACGCTCGGATCCATCGATCCGGCGACGCCGATCCGGGTCCTTGTCCTGACGGGATTCGCGGCCACGGCCGGCAATCCGGCGATTGTCCTTGGCCGCGGTGGCGCATGGACGATCGACGGAATCGCAGCCACGTTTCCGGCTGACGCGAAGCTCACGCTCGCCCCGACAGCGCCGGGCGCGACGACCTGGGCGCTCCAAATCGTCTCCTCGGGCGGTACGCAGCTCCACGCCGCGACCGTCAGCGGCTCCGTGGCCCTCAGACCGGCCGGCGCCAGCTCCCTCCTTCAGCTGGAGTCCAGGTCCTCTTCCTACGACACCTACCGAGGGGTGCTGCGGATCCATCTCTCGACGACGGTGAGGGTCGTGAACGAGCTCGGTGTCGACGCCTACCTTCGGGGCGTTGTCCCGGTCGAGATGCCCTCGAGCTGGCCGGCCGAGGCGCTGAAGGCCCAGGCAATCGCCGCTCGTTCGTACGCGGCTCGGCGCCTCCGACCTGGCGAGTCGACGTACGACGTTTTCGACGACACGCGCTCGCAGGTCTACCGCGGTGTCGAGGGCGAGGCCGCGTCAACGAACGCCGTGATCGCGGCGACATCGGGCGGGGTGCTGCGGAGCGGAACGTCAATCGCCAATGCCCTCTTCCACTCGACCGGCGGCGGCGCGACCGAGCACAACGAGAACGTCTTCGTGTCAGCCAGCGGCAAGATCGTGGCCGGCCCCGTGAGCTACCTCCGCGGTTCGCCGGATCGCGCCCCCGACGGCAGCTCGTACGACGCCGGCGCACCGCTCGCTACGTGGAAGAGCGCGTCGTACAGCCGCGACGAACTGTCGGTCATCCTCGGGAAAGATCCGCGGACGAATGTTGGGTCGATCATCCGGCTCGACCTCTCGAGGCGCGGCGTCTCCGGCAGGCTGATCAGCGTGACCCTCGTCGGGGCCGCCGCAACGAAGACGGTGTCCGGCGACGTGTTCCGTGCCGTGTTCAACGACGGCAACCCGGACTCCGACCCGGAGCTCCGGAGCACGCTCTTCGACACCGCGCCGATCCCGTAGGCCTCTCCTGGGCCGCCGCCTCGCCCGACGTGTCGGCGGTTCCGCTATCGTCGGCCGATGACGGCCACCCCCCTTCCCCGCTGCCCGTGGGCCGGCGCCGAGGGACCGCGACCCGACGCGCTCATGACCGCCTACCACGACGACGAGTGGGGCGTGCCGGTCCACGACGACGTCGAGCTGTTCGAGCGGCTCGCGCTTGAGTCGTTCCAGGCGGGCCTCTCGTGGTCGACCATCCTCCGCAAGCGCGAGGCCTTCAGAGCGGCCTTCGAGGGCTTCGAGCCGTTGGTCGTTGCCGGGTTCGACGATGCCGATCGAGCGCGGTTGATGGCGGACGCTGGGATTGTCCGGAACCGGGCCAAGATCGACGCCACGATCAGCAATGCCGCGGCGCTCCGTGCGACGGCTACAGAGTTCGGGTCGTTCGACGCGTATCTCGCCGCGGCGATCCCGCCGCCAGTTCGCCGGCTGCCCCCGACGGCATCGATGGGCGACATCCCAGCGACGACGAGCGCCTCCGACGAGCTGTCGGCCGACCTCCGCCGGCGCGGTTTTCGGTTCGTCGGTTCGACGATCGTCTACGCGTTCATGCAGAGCGTCGGCCTCGTCGACGACCACCTCCCGGGCTGCTTCCGCTACCGCGGGTGAACTGGGTCGCTTCTCCTGATGAGAAGGCTCGTCTCACGGTGTTCGCGAGGGCCTCGGTCAGGTGCCGACGTAGGCCGCAAGGTGCTCGCCTGTGAGGGTGGAGCGGGCGGCGACGAGGTCGGCGGGTGTGCCCTCGAAGACGATCCGGCCGCCGTCGTGGCCGGCGCCGGGGCCGAGGTCGATGATCCAGTCGGCGTGCGCCATGACCGCCTGATGGTGCGCGATGACGATGACGGACTTGCCGGAGTCGACGAGCCGGTCGAGCAGGCCGAGCAGCCGCTCGACGTCGGCGAGGTGGAGGCCGGTGGTCGGCTCGTCGAGGACGTAGACGCCGCCCTTCTCGGCCAGGTGGGTGGCCAGCTTGAGCCGCTGTTGCTCGCCGCCGGACAGCGTCGTGAGCGGCTGGCCGAGGATGAGGTAGCCGAGCCCGACGTCGGCGAGCCGTCCGAGGATCGCGTGCGCGGCCGGGATGCGCGCCTCGCCGGCGCCGAAGAACGCCCCGGCCTCGGTGACCGACATCGCGAGCACCTCGCTGATGTCGCGGCCACCGAGGTGGTACTCCAGCACCGAGGCCTGGAACCGCTTGCCCTCGCACTCCTCGCAGGTGCTGGCGACGCCGGCCATCATCGCCAGGTCCGTGTAGATGACGCCGGCCCCGTTGCAGGTGGGGCAGGCGCCCTCGGAGTTGGCGCTGAACAGCGCCGCCTTCACGCCATTGGCCTTCGCGAACGCGTTGCGGATCGGGTCGAGCAGCCCGCTGTACGTCGCGGGGTTGCTCCGTCGCGAGCCGCGGATCGCAGCCTGGTCGACCGACACCACACCCGCCCCGGCGGGAATCGACCCGTGCACGAGCGAGCTCTTGCCGGAGCCGGCAACGCCGGTGACGACGACGAGCACGCCGAGCGGAATGTCCACGTCGAGGTTGCGCAGGTTGTGCGCCGTCGCGCCGCGGATCTCGAGCGCGCCGGTCGACGACCGCACGGTCTCCTTGAGGGCGGCCCGGTCGTTCAGGTGCCGGCCGGTGACGGTGTCGCTGGCGCGCAGCCCCTCGACGGTGCCCTCGAAGACGACCCTGCCGCCGCTGCTGCCTGCGCCGGGCCCGAGGTCGACGACGTGGTCGGCGATCGCGATCACCTCCGGCTTGTGCTCGACGACGAGGACGGTGTTGCCCTTGTCGCGCAGCTGCCGGAGCAGCTCGTTCATTCGCGCGATGTCGTGGGGGTGGAGCCCGATCGTCGGCTCGTCGAAGACGTAGGTGATGTCGGTGAGCGACGACCCGAGGTGGCGGATCATCTTGGTGCGCTGCGCCTCACCGCCGG